>NZ_JAWLID010000010.1:0-165969 GCF_033042495.1 Vibrio sp. EA2
TTGCAAAAAAGCCCGCTAGAAATAGCGGGCTTTTTTGCTATCTATACTTTCCTAAATGCTCGAACATTAGGTCTTTATTGAATGGCTTGCATGGTGATTATTGAGCAATAAAGCTTCCTTCTGCTAACTCCCATAACGCTTTGACTAATGAGTTTTCAAGCTGGGACCTTTTACAGCACACACCGAGTTGAAATGGTTTAATTGGCGCAAACGAGAGACGCTGAATGCTATCTCGTACAGGGCTGTTATTAATCACAACATCAGGCGCGATTCCGACACCACAACCTAATGCCACCATGCTGACAATGGCTTCATGACCGGAAATTTGCGCGTAGATGTTGGGTTTAATTTTCATCTTCTTAAACCAGGCATTGGCTCTGTCCCTAGCGGTACCTGACTCAGGCACAATGAAAGGAATCTTGCTCCAGTCGGGCTGCTCTTTATGTAGCTCTTCAACCCACGAGCTGATACCTATGGGCGCTATTACCGAGAGGGGAATTTCACTGATGGTGGTGAATTCTACTTTGGATGAAAGGTACTCTGGCATTGCTGAGATCGCTATGTCGGCCTCATCATTCATTATTTTATCGATAGCCTGAGCTGGGTCGCCAGTCAGTAATTTGAACTCAATAAAGGGATGTTTTAAGCGAAATGAGTTGAGCAGCTGAGGTAGGTGGCTATAACTGGCGGTGACGGAGCAGAACAATCGAACCTCACCTTTCAGAACATCGTCTTGCACATTTATTTGAGATTGGAATTGCGTCCAGTCATGAACCATCTTCATGGCTACCGGCTGAAATTTCTCGCCAGCGGGTGTTAACTCCACACTCCGGTTGTCCCTGACAAAAAGCGGGTGGCCTATCTCTTCTTCTAGTTTTTGAATCTGACGACTCAAAGCGGATGGACTGACGTGCATTGTTGCTGCTGTCTTACTAAAATTCTTGCTGTCACAGATATCAAGGAACAGTCGGATGGTTTTTATATTCATGAAATTACCGTGTTGCACTTTTTGCAATTACTAATTGTGAATATATCACTTTAAGCAATCAAATGTCTGTTCTAGTATGAACTCATTCGGTAAGACTAATACCGACCTCTACGGAAGAATCTTAAAGGAGCACCCTAATGGCTAACTATTTTAATACTCTAAACTTGCGTGAGCAATTGGACCAACTAGGTCGTTGTCGTTTTATGGACCGCAGTGAGTTTGCTTCAGAAGCAGACTACCTAAAAGGTAAAAAAGTTGTCATCGTAGGTTGTGGTGCTCAAGGCCTGAACCAAGGTCTAAACATGCGTGATTCTGGCCTGGATGTGTCATACGCACTTCGTCAGGCAGCAATCGATGAACAACGTCAGTCATACAAAAACGCAAAAGATAATGGCTTTAATGTAGGCAGCTACGAAGATCTGATCCCTCAAGCGGATCTTGTTGTTAACCTAACTCCAGACAAGCAGCACTCTAACGTTGTTGAGACAGTAATGCCTCTAATGAAAGAAGGCGCTGCACTAGGTTACTCACACGGCTTCAACGTGGTTGAAGAAGGTATGCAAATCCGTAAAGACCTAACAGTTGTAATGGTTGCACCTAAGTGTCCAGGTACTGAAGTTCGTGAAGAATACAAACGTGGTTTCGGTGTTCCAACTCTGATTGCGGTTCACCCAGAGAATGACCCTAAAGGCGATGGTCTGGAAATCGCAAAAGCATGGGCAGCAGCAACTGGTGGTCACCGTGCAGGTTGTCTAGAGTCTTCTTTCGTTGCAGAAGTAAAATCTGACCTAATGGGTGAGCAAACTATCCTATGTGGCATGCTACAAGCAGGTTCTATCGTATGTTACGAGAAGATGGTTGCGGAAGGTATCGACCCAGGTTACGCCGGTAAACTACTGCAGTACGGTTGGGAAACAGTAACAGAAGCACTGAAGTTCGGTGGCATCACGCACATGATGGACCGTCTGTCTAACCCAGCTAAAATCAAAGCGTTTGAGCTTTCTGAAGAGCTAAAAGATCTAATGCGTCCGCTTTACAACAAGCACATGGATGACATCATTTCTGGTCACTTCTCTAGCACGATGATGGCTGACTGGGCGAACGACGATGTGAACCTACTAGGCTGGCGTGAAGAAACAGGTCAAACAGCATTTGAAAACTACCCAGAAAGTGACGTTGAAATCTCTGAGCAAGAGTACTTCGACAACGGCATTCTAATGATTGCAATGGTTCGCGCAGGGGTTGAGCTAGCGTTCGAAGCAATGACTGCATCAGGCATCATCGATGAGTCAGCGTACTACGAGTCACTACACGAACTACCGTTAATCGCAAACACAATTGCACGTAAGCGTCTGTACGAGATGAACGTAGTAATCTCTGATACTGCGGAATACGGTAACTACCTATTTGCAAATGTAGCAACGCCGCTACTACGTGAAAAGTTCATGCCTTCAGTAGGTACTGATGTTATCGGTAAAGGCCTAGGTGAGACTTCAAACCAAGTGGATAATGCAACACTTATCGCGGTTAATGAAAAGCTTCGCAACCACCCGGTTGAGTACATCGGTGAAGAGCTGCGTGGTTACATGACTGATATGAAGCGCATCGCTGTTGGTGGCTAATACTGTATAAGTTACCTATTCTAAAGTAACGCTGTAAAAGAACTCCAGACAGACTGGGGTCAATAAATACAAAACACAACATCTAATCAAAAGGCTTGGTCGCCGTTGACCAAGCCTTTTTTGTTTATATAGCTCATTTAGTTTGAACATAAAAAAGCTGGCACCTAAGTGTCAGCCTTTACTTCTTAACGGAAGACGATGTTTATTTTTCTGCCAGCTTCGCTTCAAGCTCGGCCAGCTTTGCTTCCATCTCAGTTAGCTTCTGGCGAGTACGCAGTAGAACCTGAGTCTGCACATCAAACTCTTCACGGCTGACAACATCAAGCTTGTTAAGCTGACCTTGAATCACCTGGCGAACTTTCTGATCAACATCCGCACCTAGCTCTTTCACTGGCGCTGGCATAGAGTCATGAATCTGCTTGGCGACTTGCTCTAATTTCTTTGGGTCAAACATAGTGGCTAAAACTCCTTTTGATTTGTGCTCATTTTAAGTAATTGATACGGGAAAGTCGCTAGTTGGAATGCAAAAAATCGAGATAGGTACGGCAAACGCAAGGCAATAAAAAAGGCCACCGAAGTGACCTTTTTAGCTTGATAGGGAATTAGTGGTTGTCCGCTAAACCTCGTTGTGCCGCTTTTGCTTCATCTACACGGGCCAACTTTTCCAGATCTTTGTCTTCCACAAACACTGGAAGTGGTTTGTGTTTTTCAGCTAAGTAGCTGTAGATAACAGGCAGTACGAATAGGGTAAACAGCGTACCAATCGCCAGGCCAGCAACGATTACAATACCGATACTAAAGCGCTGAGCTGCACCTGCACCAGTTGCGTACATCAGTGGGATAAGACCCGCGATCATCGCTGCTGTAGTCATCAGAATAGGACGCAGACGAACTTTCGCCGCTTCCATAACTGCTTCTGTTTTACCCAGGTTGTTGTGCAACTGCTCTTCTTTCGCCACTTCACAGATCAAGATACCGTGCTTGGTGATAAGACCAACCAGAGTAATCAAACCAACCTGAGAGTATATGTTCATTGATGCCGCGCCCCAAGCAAGCGCAATCAACGCACCACAAATTGCCAGTGGTACCGACACCATGATAACTAGTGGATCTTTCACAGATTCAAACTGAATCGCCAGGACCAAGAAGATGATCGCTAGTGCTAAACCAAATGTCGCGTATAACGCACTACCTTCAGTAACAAACTGACGAGCTTCACCCATATAGTCATGGTTGTAGCCGCTTGGCAGTTTCGTTTCAGCGATATTCTCAAACCAGTTAATCGCATCACCCATAGCTGTGCCCGGAGCTGGTACCGCACCAACCGTTGCTGAGTTCAGCTGGTTGAAGTGAGGCAGTGAGCGTGGCTCTGCAATCACGTCAATCGTCACGAGGTTACTCAGTGGAACCGCGTTGCCGTCAGCTGCACGTACGTAGTAGTTGTTCATCGACTCTGGATTTAGACGCCACTTACGCTCTACCTGAGGGATAACTTCGTAAGAGCGGCCATTAAGGTCGATACGGTTTACGTAGCCATCTGCCATCATGGTGCTCAGTGTCACACCGATGTCTTGCATGGTTACGCCGTATGCGCCCGCTTTGTCTTTGTCGATGTTGATTTTCATCGTCGCTGAGTCGTAGTTCAGATCAAGATCCGAGTAAACAAACATTGGGCTGGACTTCACTTCCGTCAATACGTCGGTTGCGATAGAGAATAAACTTTCAAACGCGTTTGGTGTGGTCAGAACAAACTGAATTGGCAGACCACTACCCGCACCTGGTAACTCAGGCATTTGGAAAGCGGTAACCGCCATTCCCGGTACGTCGGCAACCAATCCGCCTACACGGCCCGTTACGTCTGCCTGGCTTGCTTCACGCTCACTCCAAGGCACCATAGAGGCAATACCGAACGCTTGGTGAGAGTTTGGTACACCTGAGAACACCTGTGCAAACTGAACTTCTGGCTGATCAGACAGAATGTTGTTTACTTGGTTCATGGTATTCTGGATAAAGTCTAAGTTTGAATTAGATGGCGCAGTACCCATCAATACAACCACACCTTTATCTTCCGATGGCGCCAGTTCACTTGGGATAAACTTGAACAGCATTGGTAAGCTGGCAAATACAATCAACGCAAAACCGATCACAACCGGACGATGTTGCATGACCGCACCTAGCATTTTTGCGTAACGTCCCGTCATACGATCCAGCACGCTGTGGACCTTCAGTTCAAACTTGCTTGGCTTCTGGTTAGCTTTAAGCATTTTTGAACACATCATCGGAGACAGGGTTAGTGCCACAATCCCCGATACGAATACGGCACCTGCTAGGGTTAACGCAAATTCTTTAAATAATGAACCGGTGATACCGCCCATCAGAGCAATTGGCGCATATACCGCACCTAAGGTCAGCGTCATCGCAATAACGGGCACCGCGATTTCGCGCGTACCAATAATGGCCGCTCGGAATGGCGATTCCCCAAGCTTGATGTGTCGGTCAACGTTTTCTAATACAACGATCGCATCATCCACCACCAAGCCGATAGCCAGTACCATCGCCAGTAGCGTCATCAGGTTCCAGGAGAAGCCCATTGACTGCATCACCATTGCCACTCCGATCAAAGAGAGTGGAATGGTCACGATAGGAATCACTACCGCACGGAATGAACCTAGGAACACTGTAATCACAATCAGTACGATGATTGCAGCTTCAGCGATGGTTTTGATTACTTCGTTAATGGATTCGTTAATTGCGATAGTCGAATCGTAAAGCACATTCATCTTGATCGTACTAGGCAAATTACGCTCTAGCTGAGGTAATAGATCAAGTACGTCTGCGGCGATATTGATTGGGTTGGCACTTGGTGCTGCGTTAATCGCGGCAACCACCGCCTCCTGACCATTTGCACTGGCTCGATACGAGTCGTGGCTCTTCTCTAGTGTCACTTTGGCAATATCGCTTAAGCGAGTCACATTGCCATCATTGTTGCTAACAACAAGGTTCTTCAACTCATCAACATTGGATACCTGTGTATCCGCGCTGCCGTTATAAAGGACAAACTCACCGATAGCCTGACCTGTAGCTGACTGGTAGTTGTTGGCACTCAGTACGCCCATTACGTCGGTCGCGGTTAAGTTAAACGCTGCCATTTTTGCAGGGTCCAGCCACACACGCAGTGCGTATTTCATACCCCCGTAGAGGTCAACTTTCGACACGCCGTTAACGGTAAACAACTGCGGGTTGATTACACGTTCAAGGTAGTCGGTGATCTGACTTGAAGACAGCTCGTCACTGGTAAAACCGATATACAGCACCGCCGTTGTCGAACCGGTCGACATGGTAACGGTAGGGTCTTCCGCTTCTCTCGGTAGCTGAGAGCGAACCGAGTTGGTTTTTGCCAGAATATCCGAGAGTGCCGCATTCGGATCGGTGTTCAACTTCATTTTTACCGTGATCGTTGAACTACCAAGTACCGATTGAGACGTCATGTAGTCAATATTGTCTGCCTGTGCGACGGCTTGCTCCAAAGGCTGAGTTATAAAGCCCTGGATTAAGTCGGCACTGGCACCGTAGTAACTGGTCGAAACCGTTACTTCCGTATTCGTCATTTCAGGGTATTCACGAACCTGCATTTTGAAGATTGCTTGCAGACCAAGCAATGCGATCAAAAAGCTGATTGATACCGCTAAAACTGGACGTTTAATAAAAACATCAGTAAAGCGCATGAAGCCTCCGATTACAGCATTGGTGTTTCAGTTGGTGGAGTCGTTGCATCGCTTTCTACGACACGGACTTTCGCGTGGTTACTCAGACGAATCTGACCTGAGGTCACCACCACATCACCTGGCTTCACGCCCTCAAGAATGTGTACGATGTCTTTTGTACGTTCACCTACTTTAACCACTTGCTGTGTTACACGCTTTTCACCATCTTGTTCAGAGACGATGTAAATGCTGTCACCGTAGAGTGTGTAAGTAATGGCGGTTTGTGGCAGAGTCACCTGGTTCTCAAGTTTAGGTAGGATGATATTCGCACGTGCGAACATACCACTACGTAATTTACCGTCGTTATTTGGGATATCCGCTTGTACTTGGATCAGACCACTTTGCACATTAACCGCTGGTTCAATCGCGGTAATGGAACCTTTGAAGGCGATTTCTGGATACGAATCGACAAAAATATCCACTGCTTGGCTGATATGGATACGAGAGATATCAGTTTGCGGCACTGTGAAACGTAGACGCATGACGCTGGTATCTTCAAGACGCACAATATCGGTACCGGCTTGCAAGTACTGACCCAGGTAAACATTACGAATACCGACAACGCCAGAAAATGGCGCTTTGATTTCACGACGGTCAATCGCTGCTTTTAAGCTCTCGATGTCCGCGCTAAGAGAAAAGTAATTCGCTTCTGCTTCATCATAAGACTCTTTAGAAATAGAGCCTTTTTTGTAAAGACCTTGATAACGCTTGTATTTCGCTTCGGCTGCTGGCAGCTTCGCTTGCGCACTTTTTAGGTTGGCTTTCTCTACAGCTGAATCAAGAAGCACCAAATCTTGGCCTTCTTTTACTTGAGCACCAGATTCAAAAGCGATTTGGTCGATGACGCCACTTGTTTCGTTCGCAACGGTCACCCCTTGGTTTGGCTCGATAAAGCCAATCGCCTCAATTACTGGTACCCAATCAACTGATCGTACTTCAGTTACGGTTACCGGGAAGTCAGGCTCCGGGCGATTCGCCATATATTCAGCAATCTTCTGTTGCTTAAATAAGTTGAAACCTATCACGCTGCCGAACAGCAATACGGCGATAAGTAACATAAAGAAAGTCCACTTTTTCATTCTGGTCAGAACTCCAATTAGTGTTGAATGATTGCATCCCAACTGGCCTCAATAGCGGCTTCTATGGCTGCTTCGTCCAGTTGATAAAAACCTAAGGCATGGTGTCGAGCGAGGGCAACGGTCGCCTCGAAACTAAGCCCTGAAAGGATCATGTTGTCGAGTGGCTTAAACACACCTTGCTTTTTACCTTGGTCAAATAGCTTTTCTACCTGATCAAACATTTTACGCTCTCGTTCCAGCGTTACTCTATTGCTTGCATAAGGTAGGGATTGATATTGAACCCTATTGTTCAACGTGTCCACATTTGAGCCAGCTAAACACCAGATGTTAAGCCACATTTTTGTATAACGTTCTTTTAAGGACATGTCTTCGCTTACGCCTGCTTGAACTTCTGCAGCAATGCGCTTTGCGACGTTTAATCTTACTTCGTCTAAAAGGTGGTTCTTATCGGAAAAGTAACGATAGATAGTGCCAGCCGCCACCCCCGCTTCTTTGGCTAGCTTTTGCATCGAAAACCCCTGAAAACCCAGCTCAGCAATCAGTTTTTCCGCCGCACAAAGAATCTGAGCTTTTTTATCTAAAGTTGTGTTACTCGACATAGAGCCACTTTTAGTGAATGAACGTTCATTCATTATAAACTTAAGGCTGTACACTTGTGCAATAAAAAGTTATTTATTTTTTACTTTGGCATACATGGAATTTATCAACCTAGGTCTTGAAGACTGATAAACGTGGTAATCGGTCAGACTCACTATTATCATAGGCGCCACGTTTATTACCCGCTGAGAAATCCTATGAAGCTGAACCCTAGTCAAGATGAAGCCGTAAAGTATGTATCTGGTCCCTGTCTGGTGTTGGCTGGTGCGGGCTCGGGTAAAACTCGTGTTATCACCAATAAAATTGCTTATTTGGTTCAGCAATGTGGCTACAAAGCGCGAAATATTGCAGCGGTAACGTTTACCAATAAAGCCGCTCGAGAAATGAAAGAGCGGGTTGGTCAGACGTTAGGAAAAGCCGAGTCTAAAGGTTTGATGGTGTCAACCTTCCACACCTTGGGCTTGAACATTATAAAGCGCGAGTACAAGCAGCTTGGTTTAAAAGCCGGCTTCTCATTATTTGATGATCAAGACCAACTCGCGTTACTCAAAGAGCTAACGGAAAAGCAACTCGACGGCGATAAAGATCTGCTGCGTCAGCTGATGAGTTCCATCTCTAACTGGAAGAATGACATGCTAACGCCAGAGCAGGTGAAAGCTCAGGCGAAAGGTGAGCAACAACAGCTGTTTGCCTTCTGCTTCGACATGTATCAGAAGCAGATGAAAGCGTACAACGCGCTCGATTTTGATGATTTGATTCTGATGCCAGTACTGTTGTTACGTACTAATGAAGACGTGCGTCAGCGTTGGCAGAGCCGCATCCGCTATCTGTTAGTAGATGAATATCAAGATACCAATACCAGCCAATACGAGTTGGTCAAACTCATTGTCGGTGAGCGTGGTCGCCTAACTGTAGTAGGGGATGACGACCAGTCTATTTATTCATGGCGTGGTGCGAAGCCACAGAACCTGGTGCTATTGGGTGAAGACTACCCGAACTTGCGCCTGATTAAGCTAGAGCAAAACTATCGCTCTACCAGTCGTATCCTTCGCGCTGCCAACATACTCATCGCCAACAACCCGCACGTGTACGAGAAGTCACTGTTCTCAGAGATCCCAGATGGTGAAAAGCTTAAAGTGCTGTTGGCGAAAAATGAAGAACATGAGGCGGAGCGCGTCACGGGTGAACTGATTGCGCACAAGTTCCTTAATCGTACGGAGTACCGAGACTACTCGATCTTGTATCGTGGTAACCACCAATCACGCCTCATTGAAAAGTCGCTGATGCAAAACCGCGTGCCATACAAAATTTCGGGTGGCACCTCATTCTTTGCTCGTGCAGAGATCAAAGACATCATGGCGTATCTTCGAGTATTGGTGAACCCGGACGATGACAACGCCTTTCTACGCATTGTAAACACGCCTCGACGTGAAATTGGTCCTGTAACGTTAGAAAAACTCGGCAGTTACGCCAATATGCGCGGCAAGAGCTTATTTGAAGCCAGTTTTGAAATGGGACTCGAGCAGCACTTAACGGGCCGGGGACTGGAAAACTTGCGTCGTTTTACTCAATGGTTAGTGGCGATTGCCGATCAGTCGGAAAGAGGCGATACCGTGGCGGCGGTACGTTCATTGGTGCGTGATATTAATTACGAAGACTGGTTGTACGAAACCTCCACGAGCCCGAAAGCGGCTGAGATGCGGATGAAGAACGTATCAGATCTCTATTCCTGGATTGTGGCTGATTTGGAAGGTGATAATTACGATCAAGAAGAGAAGACGTTGAAAGAGGTGGTTCAGCGCCTGACCTTGCGTGACATGATGGAGCGTGGGGAAGAGGACGAAGACAGTGATGCGGTTCAGCTGATGACATTGCATGCGTCAAAAGGTCTGGAATTTCCTTATGTTTATCTGATTGGGTCGGAAGAAGGCATATTGCCGCATCAAACCAGTATTGATGAAGACAACGTGGAAGAAGAGCGCCGCCTGATGTACGTGGGTATTACTCGTGCTCAGCGAGAGCTGACGTTTACGATGTGTAAGGAGCGTCGTCAGTTTGGTGAGTTAATTAAGCCTACTCAGAGCCGCTTCCTTGATGAACTTCCGTTTGATGATGTGGAGTGGGAAGTCAACAAAAAGCCCGTATCGCAAGAAGAGCGAATGGCGAAAGGCCAGGCGCACATCGCCAACTTACGCGCGATGTTTAAGAAGTAACATTATCTCACTCGCTTAAACAGCAAATAAAAAGGCTTGCCAAATGGCAAGCCTTTCTCTTTTAACGCCTTGAATAAAGCTGAATTACAAGCCTTCAATCATGTGATCGATAGCTGCGATGATCTCGTCATCAGAACAGTCCATACACGTCCCTTTTGCTGGCATCGCGTTGAAGCCTTCAAGTGCGTGTTTAACTAGTACATCTTTACCTTGAGCGATACGAGGTGCCCACTCATCAGCATTGCCAATCTTTGGCGCACCATTTACACCAGATGCGTGACAAGCAATACAAAAAGTACCGTAAACTGTTGCGCCATCACGAGGACCAGTTGGTTCTGCTTTTACAGGCTCAGAGCCTGCTAGATAAACATCGCCGACAGGTTTGATGCGTTCTGCGATCGCATCGTATTCACTTTGGCTGATGTCAGAAGCTAAAGCTGCCGTAGAAAACGTTAAGGCAGCGAACAAAACGCTAATCATTTGTCGAGACATATCCATTAAACCCACTTCACATTCCCGAGGTAAGTGACTTACCTATTTATATAGTTAGAGTATTGATACCGATTAAAGAAGCCCGATAAAACCACTTCAATGGCATAGAATGATTAGACAACTTGGTTGCAGCTGTTAAATCAATGTAAATAATGAGTGATTATATCCCGATAGCTTGTTGCATTAAACAACAAGTTATCCATGACAGGGCGTGAATCACATCAAAAATTCACTTTAAAGAAGGATAACTGTCGAAAAAGAGACCAAACGATAAAAAAAGTAAAAAAAGTACTAGACGACATAGTGTGATATCCGTATTATTCCACTCCGCCGATAGGGCATGCGCCCGTAGCTCAGTTGGATAGAGCGTTGGCCTCCGGAGCCAAAGGTCGAAGGTTCGAATCCTTTCGGGCGTACCATTCCCCCGGAGGATAAGTCGGTAAAAATCAGTGGTGGCTATAGCTCAGTTGGTAGAGCCCCGGATTGTGATTCCGGTTGTCGCGAGTTCAAGTCTCGTTAGCCACCCCATTCTTTCTTTTTTAGAGAGAACAAGGTAGCATTGCTTCCTGTCTTGATTTAGAGTCGAGATAAAACATAAGTCGGTGAATAGCGCAGCTTGGTAGCGCATCTGGTTTGGGACCAGAGGGTCGGGGGTTCGAATCCCTCTTCACCGACCACTATTTAGCTATTATGGGTCAATCTGGTAATAGCGCACCTTGGTAGCGCATCTCATTTCTTGAGAATAGCGGACCAGAGGGTCGGGGGTTCGTCTGATGTTTAAATCACGCTCTTCACCGACCACTATTTAGTTTATGGCTTACAATAAGCGGTAAACATGACAATTTGATGGTGGCTATAGCTCAGTTGGTAGAGCCCCGGATTGTGATTCCGGTTGTCGCGAGTTCAAGTCTCGTTAGCCACCCCATTCTTTCTTTAAAGAATACATGCTCGGTGAATAGCGCAGCTTGGTAGCGCATCTGGTTTGGGACCAGAGGGTCGGGGGTTCGAATCCCTCTTCACCGACCACTATTAAAAGAGCCGCAACAGAAATGTTGCGGCTTTTTTGCGTTTGAAAGGCCCTAGGACCTAGGATTCTAGAACCTAGGCCCTTTTTACCTAGCTATTGCGCGAGTGTTTTGAGGATTTCTTTTAGCTCTACGGTGTCTTTTACTTCGTAGTCTGGCTCAATATCCGTTTGATTATTAGCGCCTTTTGGGTTCACCCAAACGCTGAGAATATCCATATTGTTAGCGCCTGCAATATCTGCTGCTAAAGAGTCACCGATATGAAGCGCCTCTTCTGGTTTAACCTCTGCTAGCTTAAGAGCCTTGCGGAAGATGCTTGCCGCTGGTTTTTCTTCAGGTTCTTCACCACCAACAATAATGTGATCGACCCATTCACTCATGTTGGTTGCGGCTAATTTAGGGTGCTGAGAGAAGATCGGGCCGTTAGTAATCACGACGAGAGTGTAGTGATGACGCAGTTCAACCAGCATCTCCTTTACCCCAGGTAGGAAGGAAAAGGCGTTCATACGTGCAGAATCAAAAAAACTTTGCGCCTGTTGAGCTTGCTCTGCGCTTATTTCGATACCTTGTTCCGCAAGGATGGTTTTTATCAGGCCACAACGGAATGCATTTTCATCCGGTAGCAAGGCTACAAGCTGAGGGAACTCTGCATTGAGCTTTTTATACACGCCTTGTAAGTAGCGTTGTAAGAAGGCATTAGAATCCGCGAGCTGTGGATAGGTTTCTTTCATCCAAGTTGCAAACGCTTGTCCTGCCACTTTATCGGCCTGAGATGTGCCACATAAAGTCTCGTCCATATCAAAAAAAATCGCTTTCAGCACAGGGGCTCCTATCATTGACAACTTTGCTACTGGGGCTTCTATTTAATCTATTATCTCATGCTCGCTAGTATCGTAAAGCCTTAAAACCACAGCATGATAGGGCCAGCTGATCTGACTCTATTAAAACCTAGATGGACCATTTTTAGTCTCAATCGTTGTGCGTTTAACCACCAAATCTGAATAATTGACCTAAAATAGAATATTAATCTTTTTTGTAGCACTGCTCACGTTTTACCTCTGGCTAGTATTGTTGAGGCTTGGTTTTTTATCTCTCTCTACTATTTTTAGATGGAGTTTTATGCCTAAGAGATCGATTTCATGCCAGATATTGTTTGCTAAATGTTAATAATTACCCATGAATAATGCGGTCGTAGCGGATGTTGCTTTTTTGCCTAAATCTAGAGCATTTTCCTGATTTTTTTGGTGCATAGCGCACAAAAATAGGTTGATATGAAAATGGTTAAATACTTGTTAATGCATTTTTATTCGCCAAATATGCGCTCAATTAACATTTTTATGGCGGAAAATACTTTAATTGTTGCTTTTTTGTGTGATTTTTGCCAAATTGTGTCCGCATTAAAATTTCAGAGTATTATTCTGAATTTGAACGGATTCATTCAGGCGAGGAATAGCGTCCCAGGAGGGCGTGATTCAATGCCACACAGACAAGGTAGTAGAGGTCTGAAATGTCACTATTAGAAGTGAAAAACCTTCGTATTGAATATCCATCCCGACACGGTGTTCACGCAGCCGTGAAATCTCTTTCGTTCCAAATTGAACGTGGTGAGATTGTGGGTGTTGTTGGCGAATCAGGTGCAGGTAAATCCACCGTTGGTAACGCTGTTATTGATTTGCTTAGTCCTCCGGGTCGCGTTGCTAGTGGCGACGTATTTCTGGATGGCGAAAAGATTTCTGGTTTATCCCCGGAAGCGATGCGTAAGGTTCGTGGTTCGAAAATAGGCTTTATTTTCCAAGACCCAATGACCTCACTTAACCCTCTGTTTACGGTTGAGCAGCAGCTTAAAGAAACCATTCATGCCAATATGAAGGTGTCGGATGAAGAGGCTTATCAGCGTGCACTTTCTCTGATGCAGCAAGTGGGCATCCCTCAACCGGAAAACCGTCTCAAACAGTATCCTCACCAATTCTCCGGTGGTATGCGTCAGCGTGTGGTTATTGCCATTGCTCTGGCAGGTGAGCCTGAGCTGATCATTGCCGATGAGCCAACGACGGCTCTGGACGTTTCAATCCAAGACCAAATCCTGAACCTGATTCGGGAGTTGTGCGTCAAAAACAACGTCGGTTGTATGCTGGTTACGCACGATATGGGCGTGGTTTCGAATGTCACTGACCGTGTTGCAGTTATGTACCGTGGTGATCTGGTTGAATTTGGCCCGACAGCAAAAGTGCTGGGTAACCCAGATCACTCATATACTCGTAGTTTGATCTCAGCGGTGCCACGCTCAGACAGAAAGCTCGACCGCTTCCCTCTGGTGAGTTACATCGAAGAAGCGACAGAAATGAAGTCGCTAGACATTAAGAACCACTGGTTAGGACAAAGCCAGGATCAACGTGAGTACACCGGTCCGCTGTTGGACGTGAAAAACGTTAACCTAAGATTTGTGACGAAAGATTCTTTGTTTGAAAGTCGCCGCGAGTATGTTCAAGCGTCGAATAACGTCAGTTTTGAAGTGCATGAAGGTGAGACGTTTGGTCTGGTGGGTGAGTCAGGCTCGGGTAAGTCGACTATCGCGCGCGTGATTGCGGGCTTGTACCAGCCAAACTCTGGCCAAGTGAAATTTGAAGGCATCGATCTGACGGCGATGAAGTCGGAAAAAGTGCGTCGCCCAATGCGTCGTCAAATGCAGATGGTGTTCCAAAACCCTTACACCTCAATGAACCCTCGTATGAAGGTTGCTGATATTATTGCCGAGCCAATTCGGTTCCATAAGCTAACTAAAAACGAATCAGAAACACGCCAAATCGTTAACGACTTGCTTGATCACGTTGGTTTAGGGCGTATGGCTGGTCTGAAATATCCGCACGAATTCTCTGGTGGTCAGCGTCAACGTATTTCTATTGCGCGTGCACTGGCAACCAGGCCCCGTCTTTTAATCTGTGACGAACCAACATCTGCATTGGATGTTTCGGTACAGGCACAGATTCTTAACTTGCTGAAAGATCTGCAAAGTGAGCTGAACTTGACTATGTTGTTTATCAGTCACGACTTACCGGTAATTCGTCAGATGTGTGACCGAGTCGGTGTAATGCAGATGGGTACGCTACTTGAAGTGGCTCCAACAGAGCAGCTGTTTACCGATCCTCAGCATGAATACAGTAAGAAACTGATCTCTCTGATGCCAGAATTTACCGGACTAAGAGAAGAGATTAAATCGGCATAAACCAAGCTTTTCGCTTGGCTGATCTTGAAATAAAAGCAGACGCAAACACAACAACAAGGGACTTTGATCCCAGCATGAAGGAGTTATGCAAATGAAAACCATGAAAAGCAAATTAGCAGTGGCGCTAATCGCGGCGGGACTAAGTTTTAACTCGTTAGCAGCAGACATTAAAGTTGGCTATGCTGCTGACCCAGTATCGCTTGACCCGCACGAGCAGTTATCTGGCGGTACACTGCAAATGTCACACATGGTATTTGACCCACTGGTTCGTTTCACTCAGGAAATGGACTTTGAACCTCGCCTGGCAGAAAGCTGGGAGCGTATTAACGATACAACAGTACGTTTTAAACTGCGTGAAGGTGTGAAGTTCCACTCTGGTAACACAATGACGGCAGATGACGTTGTATGGACATTTGAGCGTCTGAAAAACTCTCCAGACTTTAAATCTATCTTCGAACCGTACGAAAAAATCGTTAAAGTTGATGACAATACGGTTGATCTTGTAACTAAAGGTCCTTACCCACTTGTGCTGCAAACGGCGACGTACATCTTCCCGATGGACAGCAAGTTCTACACAGGTAAGACAGAAGACGGCAAAGACAAATCTGAGTTAGTGAAGCACGGTAACTCATTTGCATCAACTCACGTTTCAGGTACTGGTCCATTCATCGTGACATCACGTGAACAGGGCGTAAAAGTAGAATTTGAGCGTTTCGCTGATTACTGGGACAAAGAGTCAAAAGGTAACGTTGATAAGCTAACGCTAGTACCGATCAAAGAAGATGCGACTCGTGTTGCAGCATTACTTTCTGGCGGCGTAGATATGATTCACCCAGTTGCGCCAAACGATCACCAACGTGTGAAAGATGCTGAAGGTATCGATCTGGTTACATTACCTGGTACTCGTATCATCACGTTTCAAATGAACCAAAATAGCAACGAAGCGTTGAAAGACGTTCGCGTTCGTCAGGCGATTGTTCATGCGATCAACAACGAAGGCATCGTGAAGAAAATCATGAAAGGCTTCGCAACGGCAGCTGGTCAGCAAAGCCCGGCAGGTTACGTTGGTCATAACGACAAGTTAGTTCCTCGCTACGATCTGAAGAAAGCCAAAGAGCTGATGAAAGAAGCGGGCTACGAAGACGGCTTGACGCTAACCATGATTGCGCCAAACAACCGTTACGTGAACGATGCGAAAGTAGCACAAGCAGCGGCGGCGATGCTGTCTAAGATCGGCATCAAGGTTGATCTGAAGACAATGCCTAAAGCGCAATACTGGCCTGAGTTCGACCTATGTTCAGCAGACATGCTGATGATCGGCTGGCACTCAGATACTGAAGATTCTGCGAACTTCAACGAATTCCTAACCATGACTCGTAACGAAGAAACAGGCCGTGGTCAGTACAACTGTGGTCACTACTCAAACCCAGAAATGGACAAAGTAGTAGAAGCCGCTAACGTTGAAACAGACCCAGCGAAACGTGCAGAAATGCTACAAGGTGTAGAAGCAACGCTATACAACGACGCAGCATTTGTACCGCTACACTGGCAAAGTGAAGCGTGGGGCGCGAAGTCTAACGTGAAAGCAGCAGACATCGTGAACCCAATGGTTATGCCTTACTTTGGCGACCTAGTGGTTGAATAATCACATTGAGTCGTGATTAGGAAGGGATTCGTTCCCTCCAGAATGAGCCCCACAACAAGTGAATTATTGTGGGGCTTAATACCAGGCTCAGTTTTATTTCAGTCGGACTGAGCCCGTTTAAAGACTGAATTTTCTCTCTAAATTTAGAGATCTATGGATAGTTAAGGGGCAAGGAATGTTTTCGTTTCTGGTCAAGCGCCTGTTTCAGGCACTGATAGTGATGTTTGTGATCAGTTTGGTGGCGTTTGCCATTCAGGACAACCTGGGTGACCCGCTGCGTGAGCTTGTAGGTCAGTCGGTTTCGGAGTCGGAGCGTCAAGCGCTGCGTGATGAACTGGGCCTGAACGATCCCTTTATCACAAAGTACACTCGCTTTGTTGGTAATGCACTGCAAGGTGATTTAGGTACGTCATACTTTTTCAAGCGCCCAGCGGTTGATGTCATTCTTGACAAGCTGGTAGCAACACTGGAGCTCGTGTTTGGCGCGACGCTCATTATTATTGCTTTCTCAATACCACTTGGGGTGTATTCCGCGATTCACCCGAAAAGTATCTTTACCAAATTTGTTATGGCGATGAGTAGTGTCGGCATCTCGATTCCGGTTTTCCTGACCGCAATCATGCTGATGTACGTTTTCTCCATTGAGCTCGGCTGGCTGCCTTCCTACGGGCGGGGTGAGACATCGAACCTGCTCGGTTGGGAGTCTGGCTTATTTACCCTTGATGGAATCAAGCACCTGATCCTGCCATGTATTTCTCTGGCTTCTATCATGCTGCCGCTGTTCATTCGTCTGGTTCGTTCAGAAATGCTGGAAGTATTGAGCTCTGAGTACATTAAGTTCGCCAAAGCGAAAGGCCTGAACTTACACAAGATTTATTACCAACATGCACTGAAAAACACCATGCTGCCAGTACTGACAGTGGGTGGTGTGCAAATTGGTACTATGGTGGCCTACACCATCCTAACCGAAACGGTATTCCAATGGCCGGGTACGGGTTTCCTTTTCCTTGAGGCGATTAACCGTGTTGATACACCGCTAATCACAGCCTACGTTATTTTTGTTGGTCTGATCTTCGTGGTAACCAATACCATCGTTGACTTGCTGTATGGCATCATCAACCCAACAGTGAACCTAACCGGGAAAGGAGCTTAATCATGAGCCAATCAAATCAAGTTGCTGCTCCTGAAGCCGTTCCTTCAGCGTGGCAGCGTTTTAAAAAGTCAGATTTTCTGTACTACTTTAAGCGTGACAAAGTCGCGATGACAAGTTTCACCGTATTTATGGTGTTCTTGGTTTTAGCACTAGCGGCACCTGTTCTGGCACCAACCGATCCGTATGACCTGACATCAATCGATATTATGGACTCTGAACTTCCACCATCGTGGATGGAAGAAGGCGATGAGCGTTTTGTTCTGGGTACGGATGAGCAAGGTCGTGACATATTATCGACGATCCTCTATGGCTCGCGCTTATCACTGACCATCGGTTTTCTGGCAGTTGGTTTACAGTTAATTCTGGGGATCATCATTGGTCTGTCAGCCGGTTACTTTGGTGGCCGCATCGACAGCTTCCTTATGCGTTTTGCCGATGTTCAGCTTTCGTTCTCAACCATGATGGTGGCTATCATCGTTTCGGCGATTTTCAAAGCCAGCTTTGGTAGTGACTTCTATAGCCAATATGCGGTGGTCATGCTGGTGGTTATCATCGGTGTGGCAGAATGGCCGCAGTACGCACGTACTATCCGTGCATCGGTCCTGGCGGAGAAGAAAAAAGAGTACGTAGAAGCAGCACGTGTAATGGGCTTTAAAGCGCCACGTATTATGTTCCGCCATATCTTGCCTAACTGTTTATCACCAATCTTGGTTATCTCGACGGTTCAGGTAGCAAACGCGATCATGTCGGAAGCGGCGCTATCATTCCTGGGTTTGGGTCTGCCAGTCGACCAGCCATCTCTGGGTGCGCTGATCAGTATCGGTTTTAACTACATCTTCTCAGGCGCCTGGTGGATCACTGCTTTCCCTGGCATTGTGTTGGTTACATTGGTACTGGTAATCAACCTTCTGGGTGACTGGTTACGTGATGTATTTAACCCGAAACTGTATAAAGGTTAAGAATCTAAACATTAAGTGTTGTTAAATCGCTTAATTCCTTCCTAAACTAAGAGCCGGATGAATTTCCGGCTCTTTTTTTGCTAGTTATTCCTTGTTCACCGATTTTTGGCGGTCTTTCGCCATAATGACCTTACCCACTAGTTTAGAGTGAAGCGTATGGAATTGAAGAAGGCACAACACTCATCTCGACGTATCCAATTAAGCCTCAGCTTAGGCTTGGTCATGGTTTGCGCACAGTTTTCTCCAGCCGTGTTGGCTGAAGAATTTCTTTGTCAGGCGACTCAGGCCAGCGACAAAGCGCTGCCAAGGCTTGAGCAAACCTGCCCTATTGGAAAAGGAGTATGGGGAAAGAAAGTGCCGCAGGGTGGCAGTGATTTCTATTGGATTCAATGTGGTTTGCTGCCAAAGCCGATGTCACTGGCCAAATCTAAACCCCTCTACAACCAAATCACTACGGATGTTTGGATGAAATCAGAATCGAACGGCTACCGTTGTCTGATTGGTCCGTATACCGATCCAGCGAAGGCGGCAGCTGAATTACGCCGGGTAAAAACCTTACCCAATTACAGCGAGGCGTTTATTCGTGTGGTTGAGAAGCGGAGTTCCTCATCGTCGAAGCAAGCCAAGGCTGTGACGAAACCAGCGGTTGAAAATACGACGGTTGCCCCTAAACCAAAAGCTGTCACAGCTAAGCCTGTTGCAACCAAACCTGTGGCGAATAGTAAGTCAGTCAAAAGAGCCTCAAACAATGATGACATTGTGGTTCGGCTAACCACCGTGCTGCAGGGGCAAACCTATGTCGTGCCTTATCTGATTGAGAACCATAACCAGTTTTACATGGAATATGGCAAACCATGGAATCGCCTCAGCTATAACAACGCAGCACAAATATGCCAGCAATTAGACATGTCGTTGGCGACGTCTGAAGAGTTTAAGAGACTAAGAGCGTCAGGTGTGATGGAAAAGAATGACTGGCCGCTGCAACTCCCGTATTGGGGTAAAGGTAAGAAAGGGTTGTTTACCGATCGTGAACCTAATCAATTGACTGGTACTTCGCTACTGAATGTGATGTGTGTGAAGTGATGGTCTAGCGTACTAAAGAAAAAGCCCCGTAAGTCGGGGCTTGGTGCTTGGGGGAGGCATTGTTATTCGTTGTTGCCAGTGCCTGTCCAAGTTACGTTGAACTTCACGGCTTCAATATAAGCTCCCTGGCTCTCTTTGACTTTACCCACAAAGCTGTACACGTTACCTACCGTCAATGCTGGTAAGTCGAAATCGATGGCTGCATGGGTGATATTGTTTTCAACTTTGTTGTAACACTCAAACCCGCCAGTGGAAGGATTGACTGAAGCAATACCAGCTCCTAACCCTTCGCCTGTGAATTTAATGCTACGGTAAAACTCGGCCACATCAGCACAGGTAAAGTCTTGATTATCGAATTCTAGAATCAGGTTAGCGTCCATCGCACCGCTATCACCAGTGTTGCTATTCTCTAGCAGTGACACAGACGCTTTACCTGTTGCATATTGACCTTCAATTGCGGTTGGTAGCGTCATTGGGAACATACGGTCATCAGAGATATCGTCTGACTGAATCTGGATACGTGCTTCCGCATCGGCTTTGTTGCTGAATAACGTATACAGTTCACTCTGCTCTACGCCATCTTCTAAATACTTCCATTGCAAAGACTTCGCGCCGCTTGAGATTTCGCTGGCATCGCTAATGGTTAGCTCTGCTGTTTCAGGTTCGCCGTTTTCACCAGTAAAGGTTGCAATTAGTTTGTCACCTTGCACTGTGTAGGTACCGCTCGAGAAAGACTCTGCGGCAATCTCACCACACTGAGTAAGGTTGGTTAAGTCTCGGTAGTTACCTGATACTTTACCGTCTTCAAATCGTAGTGAATCACACCAGATACGTGAGTAATTGAACGATACAGCATCTGTGCCACCACCATGCTCTAGACGGTACCAAGTTTTGCCTTCCAGTGGGTGCAATGCTGGCTCAACCACCGTTCCCTCTGCGATTTGCGGTAGCGCAAAGGTAACTAAAGCGTCTTCAGAATTCACCCCGTCGTTCGCGTACACATAAATATGCTCCGCACCCGCATTGGCAACATGTGGCACTGGACCGTCGAATGAAATCGTACCGCTGTCATCTACAAGCACCTGAAAGCCTGTGTCTACACCACCATTTTTGCTCAGCGAGGTTTCCACTTTGTATGAAAGTACATCTGAGTCAGCATCGGTAAATAGCGCTGAAATATTAAGGGTGTCTTGTGGTTGCTCTCCTTTCACCCACTGCCAGCCGTTTACTTCTGCTTGAAGGTCTGTTTTTGTGGTGTCATTGACCGTTGGCGCTGTATTTGGCGTTTCAATAGTTACTGTCAAGGTCGCAGGATAAGAGAGTGAACCTTTCTCATCTTCAGCAAAGATTTGGTAGATAAACTCGCCAGCCGCTTCTGGTGTACCTGTGATCATGCCAAGGTCATCAATATCGATACCATTTTTATCACCGCCAATAGCGCTCATGGTGAAAGTCAGTGCATCGCCTTCCGCATCGCTGAAGTAATCAGCGGCATTAATCGAGAAGAATGTATCACCAAGTTGAATGGTAACAGGTTTTAGAGCGGTCTCTACCACAGGGCGGCTGTTCTGCACTACAGTAACGTCACCATCGCTAGGTACATTAACCGCTGGGGCGAAGTTATCAATATCTTCAGGTGTGGTACTGCTGATAATCTCTTGTGCTTTTTCGGCCACTTTGGTCGTAATTTCTAGCTGCTTTTCAATAGGTTGAACTTGGTGGTCAACCAGCGTTTCACCAATTACTTTTAGTGCTTTAGCATCATTTGAGGTTTCTGCGCTAGCGATATAATCACCGAAAATCATCTCAGCGCTCGCGGTTAAACCCGACTGTGTTACGGCAGTAACGACCTCATTAGATGCTACTTTTTTCGCTTCCACCACATCTAGAGCTGAGTCACTGGCTAGCTGCGTCTTAACCTTTTCAATAACCATATTGGTCATTGGGTTGACGATCACCTGATCACTATCACTTGAAGGAGAAGCAAGTACGAAGTCAGACACTACAATACCACGGTCTTTGTCGATGGTTTTTCCTGCGGTTGCTTTGATACAAACATCCATACCCGCGTAGTCATCTTTACTGATGGTTGCTTGACCATTTTCATCGGTTACTTCTTCAGTATTGAATTCACAACCATTGCTTAGGTTACCGTCTTTATCTACCCAGACTTCAGCGTTTTGTAGGTATCCATCAATAGCTGTGATAATCAAGCCGCCCGGAGTTGGTGGTGTGCCGCCGTCGGATGAACCTCCATCAGAGCCGCCACATCCGGTAAGGGCGATTGCCACTGACGCTGCTAATATACTAACCTTATTCATTCTGATTGACTCCTTGTTTTGATTCTTTCTGAAATAGTCTCGAACTATATTTTTATTTTTATATGTTCATTCCATCCTTCGGATGGGTGATGATTGGCGATGTTTTAGTCCGAAAGGATGAGTTTTTCAAGACACGAAAATTAGCTAAAAAACCGTAAAATTGTTTTGTTTTTTATTAAGTTATCGAGGTGTCGCACAGCGCGATGTTACACGAGTGAATCTGGGTGGGCTTATTTTTCATGTGCTTTTTTATTACGATGTCAAACGGGACTGTAACCAACTGCGGGAGAATTTGAGATCTTTCTCAATCAAACTCGCACTGCACTCGAGCAGTTCGCTGATTTCTTGGCTTTTCATTCCCATCAAATACTTAAGCTTTAAGGCACTGGACTGTCGTGGGTAACGGATACTGAAGCTATCCAGGGTCTTATCCATGATGATCAGCTGTTCGAAGCGATCTTCTTCTTGGTTCATCGCAGTGTAATGTTGGCGCTTTTGTGCCTGCTGAGCGCGAGCGTTATCGGTGAGAATTTGGCGCATGACTTTGGCTACCATCAAAAAGAAATCACGCTTGGTTTTAATATCGCTTCTGTTGTAGTTGGATATTTTTAGGTAGGCATCGTGAATCAATGCTGTGGTGCTATTGACGCTATCGACTAATACTTTATTTTCAGGTCCGTATTTTTCTGCGTTTCTCTTTCGCTCCTGTTGGGAAATTTTGCGCAATTGCAGGTAAGCGAACTGATACAACTCACTTTCGGCTTGTTTATTACCAGATTGCCATTGATGAATAATTTGAGTTAGATCTATGGGGGTTGTCATCGTTGTACATCCTTACTCACTTTGACAAATTCAGAAATTGTGTGGGTTTCAATGCGATCAGAACCGTCTCGACGACGATGAACCCCCTCGCTTAAGGGAGAGAATAATATGTTGCTCCTTCATCGTTTAGCGCTGTCCTCAGACTCACAATTTGCATGACACGTTTTTAGCGAGGTTAGATGTTGTTTCTCTGATACTGGTGTCATCGCCAATAATATGTTTTGTTTTACCTGTTTAGGAATGTCTGGGTTAGCCAGTAGCCGTCTTCGGGTTAATTCTCTCATGGCGCTCACTGACATTGGGTCTATATTCTGATCTTTCGCGTCGAAGATAAGGCGAGTAAGCTCGAACATCATGTTTTCTGTCACCAGCTTCTCTTGTTGTAACTGGATATTTTTTTGCACCATCGCACTGCCAAATATCAGGCCTGAGAACATAATGGTGACTGACAACATTGATGCGAGTGGTCTTCTCTGAACTAAACGAAGTACGCGATAAAAAGGCGAATACATTTTCTGCTTGATTGGACGATGTTTGAGAACTCGTTCGATATCGTTTCTTAAGCTGGTGACGTTTTGATAACGCTGGGTCATGGTAGTGTGCGTCGCGTTTTCTATCACCCAATAGATATCTGACCCAACCGCTGGAGACGGGAACATCATCGCGAGAATTTTACCCAATGAGTAAACATCACTTTGTTCGGTCAGACTTTGTCCTGACTGTTGTTCTGGGCTGGCAAATTGCTGGCTGAAAGCGATCAACGTCGACGGTGACTGCCCTTGATTAGAGTGCGTTTTTTGTCGTAAGTTAAAATCGATCAACTTGGGGTGTTGGCTGTGGTCGATAAGAATATTTTCTGGCTTGAGATCGGCATGCAAAACGTGATGTTGATGAGCGTGCTCCATCGCTTGGCAAATCTGCTTAAACAGCAGCAATTTCTCGTTTGCTTCCAATTCAGTTTCGGACAGGTACTTATTTAGGGTTTGACCGAATACTCGTTCCATCACGATGTAAACGCAATTGTCGTGGATACCACCATCAAAGACTTTGGCGATATAAGGATGGTTTAAGCGAGCGAGAAGCTGAGCTTCATCGAAAAGAGCGTGTTGCCCCAATACGTTGCTCAAGTTGCTTTGAATAAACTTGATAGCGAGATCTTGCTCGAATGTTGCATCTGCACGCTGTGCGGCGTACACAATCCCCATGCCACCTCTGCCTAATTCATGGATTAAGCGGTATTTGCTTACTATTTGGCCGCTAAGATCAATATCCCGGCTTATTACCTGCTGAGCGCCAAAACAAAGTAATTGAGTCAGGTGTCCCTCTGCTGTTTGGTCCGCTAAAAGAGGGCTAAGCTGTCGATATAACTTTGGTTGACTTTTTTGTAATTCTTGCAGGAATTGCTGTTTTTGTGAGTCTTCCAGATCAAGAAGATGATAATAAATCTGGGTTTCGTTATAACCTAATTGCACGGTGCCTAATGTCTTACTTTTTTAGGTACACCAGTTTATATGAAAATTTGTATTTACGTCATATATTTATTGAGGTTTAGTCGCATTGTTACCATCAATGGTAGGGCGATTGGCGCTCAGTAAGTGACTGATTTGTTAATTATTGATCTCAGGCTTGTTCACGGAGCATCTATTGGCCATAATGTTACAAGTAACATTACTGATAGTTCACATATTTATGAATCAAAAGAATAAGAAAACACGTGCGACATTACAGGATGTTGCTGACCAGGTTGGTGTCACAAAGATGACGGTTTCGCGTTATATGCGCAACCCGGACTCTGTTGCGGAAAAGACGCGGGTTAAAATCGCAGCTGTGATAGAAAAGCTTGGTTATATTGAAAACCGAGCACCGGCAATGCTGTCTAAATCCTCCAGCAAAGCGATCGGTATTTTACTTCCCTCTCTGTCTAACCAAATTTTTGCCTCTTTTGTTCAGGGCATTGAGATGGTCACCAAAGCGAATGGCTATGAGACGCTTCTGGCCCACTTTAGCTACGACGTAGAAGAAGAAGAACGCAAGATCGCGTCGTTACTCTCTTATCAAGTGGATGGATTGATCTTAACCGAAAGCAACCATACTCCACGCACATTGCAGATGATCCAAAACGCCGGTGTACCTGTGGTGGAAACCATGGAGTTACCGAGCCAGCCTATTGATATGGCGGTTGGTTTGGACCATGAAGATGCATCATATAGCGCAGTAAAGCGTATGCTGGATTCTGGCAAGCGTACCATTGTCTACTTTGGTGCCCGTTTGGATACGCGAACTAAGCTGCGTATGCAAGGTTATGAACGTGCTATGTCTGAAGCTGGTCTAGAAGCGAAACACGTACTAACCGGTGAACATTCCAGCTTCTCGCTTGCGCATGAGCTACTTGAGCGTGCACTGGAGACTTACCCTGATCTTGATGGTGTGTTCTGTACCAACGATGATATCGCGATTGGTACAATACTGAGTGCCCAGCAGCGTGGGATTAAAGTGCCTGAGCAACTGGCGGTGGTTGGTTACAATGCGCTAGACATCGGCCAGACGATCAGTCCGAAGTTGACCAGTGTGGATACACCTCGTTTTGAGATTGGCAAGAAGAGTGCAGAACTGCTGATAGCGCGATTAAAAGGGGAAGAGCAGCAAGAGTTGGTGGTCGACATGGGCTATGACATTACTGCGGGTGAGAGCGTGTAATCTTTTGTCGAATAGAGCGAAAAACGGAGTACTGAGCCTCCGCTTTTCTGTTCTTATACCTTAAACAATAAAGCTCGCGCCCTGATCGGCACTGGAAACATTGTGGCGGATCACTTCGAAAAATCCACGTCCCCATGTTTGCTGGGTTGATTCAGTATCCAGCTCAATCATTTTGCGTCCACTGGTGTCAGTTAAGTTGTTCAACTCGCCAGTTTGGCAGTCAACGCGTATAACATCACCATCACGGACTAAACCAATTGCACCACCGCGAATCGCTTCAGGTGATACATGGATCGCGGATGGGATTTTGCCGGATGCGCCTGATAAACGGCCATCGGTTACCAGCGCCACTTTAAAGCCCATTTTTTGTACGTTGCCTAAAATCGGCATCAGCTTATGTAGCTCTGGCATGCCATTCGCAGCAGGACCATTGTGCGTTACAACAACAATGCAGTCTTTGTTGAGTTCACCTCGCTTGTAGGCTGCTTCTACTTCGTGCTGACACTGGAAGACGGCCGCAGGGGCTTCGATGATGCGCTGCTCTTCTTTGACTGCCGAGACTTTCACTACCGCCTTGCCAAGATTGCCGTTTAATACACGTGTTCCCCCGGTGTTTTGGAACACTGTATCCGGTGCGGCGATGACTTCGTTATCCAAACTATGCTGGCAGGCTGTCCATACCAATTGACCATCGGTCAAAGATGGAATCGTCATTTGATCGGCAAACTTTCCGAACACTGGTTTCACATCGCGGTGCAGCAGATCAGATTGATTCAATCGATGTAACAGAGCCGGTACGCCGCCAGCTTCCTGAAACGCGTTCATATCTGCCGGGCCATTCGGGTAAACGCGAGCAAGCAGAGGCACTACTTCTGACAAGTCACTGATGTCCTGCCAAGTGAGCAAGATACCAGCCGCACGCGCGACGGCGATCATATGAATGGTGTGATTGGTACTGCCGCCTGATGCGAGTAGGGCAATAATGCCGTTGATCAGACTTTTCTCTGTTACGACTTCAGCCAGAGGACGGAAATTGCTAGTGCCTGCCGTCATGGAAGCGATCTTCAGTGCTGCATGATCAGTCAGGGCTTTACGCAGCTCGGTATGTGGGTGGATAAAGGCTGAACCTGGCAGCATTAATCCCATGGCTTCAAAGACGAGCTGGTTGGTGTTTGCCGTGCCGTAGAAAGTACAGGTGCCTGGAGAGTGATAAGCGCGACACTCCATATCCAGTAGCGCATCTTTCCCGACTTCACCCGCTGCGTATTTTTGGCGGACGTCGACTTTTTCTTCATTGCTAATGCCCGTTGCCATTAGGCCGGCCGGCACAAAGGCAGTTGGCAGGTGAGCGTAAGAGAGTGCACCCATCAGTTGCCCTGGTGCGATTTTGTCGCAGATACCAAGCAGCAGTGTCGCATCGAACACGTTATGGCTCAGGGATAATGCCGTTGCCTGGGCGATTAAATCACGGGAAAACAGCGACATATCCATGCCCGGCTGACCTTGCGTCACACCATCACACATCGCAGGCACGCAACCTGCCACTTGAGCCGTGTGCCCATATTGTGCCAGTAATTGTTTTATTTGTGCTGGATATTCTTGGTAAGGCTGGTGGGCACTCAACATGTCGTTGTAGGCACTGATCAGCGCGACATTAGACTGGGTAAAATTGAGAATACTTTCTTTCTCAGAAGAACATGACGCTGCCACCGCATGCGCAAGGTTACCACAGGACAAACCTGTGCGACCTTTACCTGCTTCAGACTGAATACTGGTACGGGCTAGAAAGGCAGCGCGAGCTTCACGACTGCGTTCGATAAGACGTTCAGTGACGTTGATAATAACAGAGTGGGTCATGATGCCTCCTCAACCTGTTGTTGTTTCAAGATTTCCGCTGCAGAGCGTTCCACAACGCCACTGATGTCGCCATCAATGCTCACGATGAGGGTCTGAGGCTCAGCATCTGGGCGCTCAAGTGTTTCAAACTGGCTTTTCACCATGTTCTCTTTCATGAAGTGACCTTGGCGCAGGCGCATGCGATCGAGGATCAAGTCCATGTCGCCATCTAAAAACAGGAAAGTCACGTTATCGTTGCCTTCTCGGATTTGGTCGCGGTAGATCTTTTTTAGTGCGGAACAGACGATCACGCCGTGTTCGTTTTTGCTTTCCAGACTGTAGGCAGCATCACGAATACGCTCTAGCCATGGCTTGCGATCGTCATCATTCAGAGGCTGGCCGGATGCCATTTTCTGGATGTTCGCTCGCGGGTGAAGATCATCACCATCAATGAATTTACGTCCCAGCTTTTTCGCTAGTTGCTCGCCGATTGTGCTTTTTCCACTCGCACAAACGCCCATAACGATGACACTACTACCAGCCATAACTTATCCTCATAACTAAAGTTGCGCGTGATCTCAATTTTTGAATTCACTTGAAAATATGGGTTTATCTTATTCATGTTATCGGTAACATGTTACCGGTAACTTAAATAAATGTGAACCACAACACAAACTATAATTTTTAAAGGTGAGCCTATGGAGCAGCTAGCCCAAGCCCCAGATCCTACATACTTACTAACGATTGCAGGCCTTGCTATTGCAGCGTTACTTATTCTAATTATTAAACTAAAAGTCCATGCTTTTGCGTCCCTGACTATGGTGAGTCTGGGGACGGCAATCGCTACAGGCGTCTCTTCTGACCAAGTGGTACCGACCATGATGAGTGGCTTTGGAGGCACTTTAGCTTCTGTTGCTCTGTTGGTTGGTCTTGGAGCAATGATCGGTAAAATTCTTGAAGTGACGGGTGGTGCTAAAGTGCTGGCCGATACTTTGATTGGCCGCTTTGGTAAAGAGCGTGCACCACTTGCGCTTGGTGTCGCGTCGCTTATGTTTGGCTTCCCAATCTTCTTTGATGCCGGTTTGGTCGTCATGATGCCGATCATCCTTAGCGTAGCGGCTCGATTTGGTGGTTCACCACTTAAATACGCGTTGCCAGCCGCAGGTGCGTTTGCCGTAATGCATGCGTTTGTTCCTCCGCACCCAGGTCCTGTTGCCGCTGCGGACTTCCTTGGCGCAAATATTGGCCTGCTGCTGATGGTCGGTATTCTGGTTGCGATTCCGACTTGGTATCTTGGCGCTTACTTATTTGGTATTTATGCCGGTAAGAGGTTCGAGATCCCACTTTCTAAAGCTTTCTTTGACGGTGACGCGTTCGCGGATGACAGCAAAGCGCCAAAGTTTGCGACGGTAATGACGCTGCTTATTCTGCCTGTGTTGCTTATCTGTTTGGACACCGTTCTTAACACGCTAGCGGTTGCTGGTGTTATAGATGGAAACTCTGCGCTGGTTTCATTCCTGCGTATGCTAGGTAAAACCCCGGTAGCGCTGCTGATCACGCTGGTGGTATGTCTTGCTGTATTTACTAAAGATTACGGCATGGCGAAACTGGAAAAGCTTTGCGGTGAGTCACTGGCACCGATTTGTGGCGTTATTCTGGTCACAGGTGCGGGCGGTATGTTCGGCGGCGTTTTGCGTGCAAGTGGCATTGGTGATGCACTTGCGGGTGTGTTAACCAATACTGGCATGCCTGTGATTGTTGCAGCATTCGTTATCTCTACCTGTCTGCGCGTGGCGCAAGGTTCTGCAACTGTCGCGCTGACCACGACAGCGGCACTTATCTCGCCTGTTGTCGCGTCATCAACTGGTTTGAGCGAACTTGACCTATGCTTTATCGTGATTGCGATTGCAGGTGGTGCAACGGTGCTTTCACACTTCAATGACTCTGGTTTCTGGTTGGTTTCTCGCCTGCTAGAGATGGATGAGAAAACCACATTAAAAACTTGGACGGTAATGGAAACACTACTTGGCGGTATTGCGTTTATTATCGTAGCAACATTAAGCTTTATTCTTTAGAGGTTACCCATGACAACACTTGAACAACGATTAAAAGAAATCAAAATCGTCCCAGTTATTGCGATCAACGACGTCGCTCACGCACTGCCTCTGGCGAAAGTGTTAGTAGAGAACGGTCTTCCATGTGCTGAAGTAACGTTCCGTACAGAGGCTGCAGCAGAATCGATTCGTATTATGCGTGAAGCTTATCCGGAACTCTTGATTGGTGCAGGTACCGTTCTGACGACAGAGCAGGTGGATATCGCGATTGAAGCGGGTGTGGACTTTATCGTTAGCCCTGGCTTCAACCCAACCACAGTGAAATACTGTCAGCAGCGTAATATCGCGATTGTTCCTGGTGTGAACAACCCAAGCTTGGTTGAACAAGCAATGGAAATGGGTCTGCGTACCCTGAAGTTCTTCCCGGCAGAACCGTCGGGTGGCGTGAATATGCTAAAAGCACTCACTGCGGTTTACCCGGTAAACTTCATGCCAACTGGCGGCGTAAGCCCATCTAACGTAGAAGATTACCTGGCGCTTAAATCTGTTCTTGCATGTGGTGGTACCTGGATGGTGCCAACGACATTGATGGATAATGGCGACTGGGAAGGTCTGGCTGAATTGGTTCGTGCGGTTAAGTAATTCGCACTAACAAGCTGAAATTGCTCCACAACTCCCCCTAACGTTTTAAAACGTATTATGAAAAAGGGTCATCAATGTACTTGATGACCCTTTTGTTTGTCGACGCTAAGACTCGTTAGAAATGATGCTTCATAAAGCTCTTAATGAAGTGAATAAAATCGGCTTCAGCTAACTTGGCACATTTGAGAGTTTGCTCGTGAGACAATTCGACATCGCCTAAGCCTTCAGCCATATTGGTGATCGCGCAAACCGCCAGAACTGGTAAGCCGCAATGCGCCGCGGATATCACCTCAGGCACCACAGACATCCCAACGACATCGCCGCCAATCACCTGCATCATACGAATCTCTGCCGCCGTCTCAAAGTTCGGCCCAGTGTAAGAGACAAACACGCCTTCATTAAGGTGAATATCGTTGGCTTTACCGACTTCAAACGCTTCGGCACGCAGGTCTTTATCGTACGCATTGGCCAGACTGAAGAAACGCGGACCATATTCATCGTCATTTGGCCCAACCATCGGTGATTCCGGCATGGTGTTAATGTGATCGCTAAATACCACCAACGAGCCGACATCAATACGCTCAGGGCGAAGTGAACCTGCGGCATTAGTCACCAACATAAATTCACAGCCAAGCTTCTTAAAGGTGCGCACCGGAGTGGTCATTACTTTCATTGAGCCATGTTCATAGTAGTGACCACGACCTTTCATGCACACCACGTCGACGCCGTTCATTTTGCCGAGTACCAGCTCACCGGAGTGCCCCTGAACCGTGCTGACCGGAAAGCCTTCTAATTCTTCGTATGGAATGACCACTTTTTCTTGCAGTTCGTCTGCTAATACACCTAATCCAGAGCCCAGAATAAATGCCGCTTTAGGCTGGAAGTTCGGTTTGCGTTGGTGAATGGTGTTTAATGCACCGATTACGGGATCGTGAGTCATGCTCGTTACCTTATGTCTGATTGATGATGGTAAACAGGGAGTGCCATTTAGGCGGAGTTTGTTTGCTCTTTACTGGATAATACCAACTAAATAATGCAAGCGAGAAAACAAAAAAGGGCCATCAGATGATGACCCTTTATGATTGATTTTTAAGAGATTATCTCATTGTAACAAACTCTTCCGAGCCTGTAGGGTGAATAGCGACTACTGAATCGAAGTCCGCTTTGGTTGCGCCCATCTTCATTGCTACGCCGAAGCCCTGAATCATTTCGTCAACCGTGAAACCGATGCCGTGTAGACCAACAACCGTTTCTTCTTCACCAGCGCATACCAGCTTCATCTTACATGGTTGACGGTGTTTCGTTACGGCGGTGTACATTGCTGTGAAGCCTGATGTGTACACTTTCACGTTGTCTTCGCCGTACTTCTCGATCGCTTCTGGTTCAGTCAGGCCGATAGTGCCGATTGGTGGGTGGCTGAACACGACAGTCGGAACTAAGTCGTAATCCATCTTCGCATTTGTCTTGTTGTTAAACAGACGCTCAGAAAGCTGACGACCTGCTTTAACTGCCACTGGCGTTAGCTCAATACCACCTTCCATGATGTCACCGACACAGTAGATGCCTTTCACGTTGGTTTCTTGGTATTCGTCTACCTTGATGTAGCCTTTGTCGTTGGTCGCAACGCCAGTTGATGTCAGGTTGATTGCGTCTGTTGCTGGGTGACGGCCGATAGCCCAGATTAGCTGGTCAACGTTTTGGCTTTCACCATTTTCCAGATGCAGAGTCAGAGAGCCATCTGCTTCTTTAATGATTTCTTTTGGTACAGAATGGGTGTGTAGTTTTGGACCTTCAGCGTCCATCACTTCAACCAACGTTTCGATGATCATTGGATCGAAACTACGCAGTGGCGATTCTTTACGTACGAACAGGTGCGTTTCTGTACCTAAAGCGTGTAGTACGCCTGCGATTTCGACCGCGATGTAGCCTGCGCCGACAACTGCAACGCGTTTTGGTTGCTCAGCTAGATCGAAGAAGCCGTTTGAATCGATGCCGTATTCTGCTCCTGGGATGTTTGGAATCGTTGGACGGCCACCAACCGCGATCAGGATGTGATCGGCCGTGTAGTGTTCACCGTTTACTTCAACGGTTTTCTCGTCAACAAACTTGGCAAAGCCTTTGATGACATTGACTTTGTTGTTGCCCAGAACGCGGTCGTAAGATTGGTGGATACGACCAATGTACGCCTGACGACTCTCTACCAGCTTGCTCCAGTCGAAACCTTTCACGTCGACATCAAACCCGTAGTCTTCCGCGTACAGGTTCATTGCTTCTGCGATTTGCGCGCCATGCCACATCACTTTCTTTGGTACACAACCTACGTTTACACAGGTGCCACCAAGGTCTTGTGCTTCAATCAGCGCTACTTTCGCGCCGTACATGGCTGCACGGTTTGCAGATGCGATGCCGCCACTGCCGCCACCGATACAGATATAGTCAAAATGAGTCGCCATTACTTTCTCCAAGAGCGTATGAATTTCTGGTTAACAAATACATTGGGGTGATGAGATGTTAACTCAATATCGCCGCAACATTTTGTTAAGAAGTCTGACTATGATAAATCGAATTGGACTATTTCCTAAATGGGAAAAAGCGACAAAACTTATGACAAATAGCGATGAGAGGCACAAAAAGTAGAATAAGTGCGGGTGTACTGCGAATTCGAGCGGACAAAAAGCGCAACGATGGCCTCGTTGCGCTGAGGGAGTTTTGTGCGAAGACGTTTACTCAGGCACAATCCAATCGACTTTCCAGTGACCAGTCGCCGGTGCTATTGCTTCTTTTAGGAACGGCAGAATCTCTTTCATCTGACTTTCCAGCTTCCATGGCGGGTTAATCACGATCATGCCTGATGCTGTCATGCCACGCTCATTGGTATCTGGCGCGACACCAAGCTCAATTTGCAGAATCTTACGAATACCCAGAGCTTCCAACCCTTCGATCATGTCCTCAATGTCGAGGCGGTTAACTACCGGGTACCAAATCGCATAGATGCCCGTCGCCCAGCGTTTGTGGCTCTGGTAAATCGCCTGCACCACGTCGCGGTACTCTTTAGCTAGCTCATAGGGCGGGTCAATCAATACCAAACCACGGCGCTCTTTTGGTGGCAAGCTCGCTTTTAGACGCTGAAAACCATCTTCTTTGTAGATGCTCACCTGACGATCGCGGTGGAATTCTTGCTCCAACAAGGGGTGATCGGCTGGGTGAAGCTCGGTTAATACCATGCGGTCCTGCTCGCGGATTTGGGCGCGTGCTACGCGAGGTGACCCTGGGTAGTAACGTAGGTTCTCACCATTGTTCAGCGCTTTGATTGACTCGATGTAGCTCTTGATGTCTGTTGGAATGTTCGGGTTATCCCAAATTCGAGCGATGCCTTGTTTGTATTCTCCGGTTTTTTCAGACCACTCGTGAGTCAGATCGTAACGGCCCACACCCGAGTGGGTATCGTGGTAAACGAATGGCTTATCTTTCTGTTTTAGCGCATCAATGATAAGGCTTTGAACAATATGTTTGACCACGTCAGCATGGTTGCCTGCGTGGAAGCTGTGGCGGTAACTTAACAAATTAAACTCTCGAAACACTCTGTAACTGAGTGTGGTCTGTGATTTCAGATGCAATCAATGTTGCAATGTTGGAGGTATTATACCCAACAACCTCAAAGATGCAGAACATCCATTCTGCATTGCTCAATTATTAATTTCATCACTATTGAAATTTCTTTAAGTCACCCATACTTAGTAAACATATTGAACCTAAATGAGAGTAAGGACTCCAATAGGGCGATACTCCTATAGAGTAAGCCTCATTTAGGCATAACTACGCTCAAGGACAGAGTTGCTCTCGTTGACCCAAGAGGTTATCGCCGCATAGAGAAAGAGAACGGATATCTCTCCATCCATGTTGTTGGCTTTCCTGTACCTTGAGCTGACCTATTTTATAGGTAGTCACAAAGCCAAAACACAAAAGGAATTATTCATGTCTAATCCACTTCTTACGTTTACGGATCTGCCTCCGTTTTCGCAAATTAAACCAGAACACATCAAACCTGCGGTGGAGCAGGCGATAGCGGATTGCCGCGCCAAAGTTGAAGAGGTGCTAAAAGAAAATGCGCATCCAACTTGGGACAGCATTATTGCGCCGATGGAAGAAACGGATGACCGCCTAAGTCGTATTTGGTCACCTGTCGGGCACATGAATTCGGTCGTAAACAGTGAAGCACTGCGTGAAGCATACGAAAGTTGTCTGCCTATTCTGTCTGAGTACGGAACTTGGGTAGGTCAACACAAAGGTTTATACGAAGCATACAAAGCAATCAAAGCCAGTGATGAGTTTGCGACGCTGACCCGCGCGCAACAAAAAACCATTACCGATGCTCTGCGTGATTTTGAGCTCTCAGGTATTGGTCTGCCATCAGATGAACAACACCGCTACGGTGAAATCAGCAAGCGTATGTCTGAGTTAAGCTCTAAATTCTCTAACAATGTGTTAGATGCGACCATGGGCTGGACCAAACATATTACTGATGCAAAAGACTTAGCAGGTATGCCGGAGTCAGCATTAGCAGCAGCTAAAGCCGCGGCAGAAGCGAAAGAGCTCGACGGCTACCTAATCACGCTGGATATTCCATCTTACTTGCCAGTCATGACTTACTGTGACAACCAGGAACTGCGTCGAGAAGTGTATGAGGCGTACGTGACTCGTGCGTCAGACCGTGGTCCAAATGCAGGCCAATGGGATAATACCGACATCATTTCTGAGCAGTTGAAACTGCGCTATGAAGTTGCGCGTATGCTGGGCTTCAACACCTTTAGTGAAAAGTCACTGGCAACCAAAATGGCAGAAACGCCAGACCAGGTATTAGGTTTCCTGAACGACCTTGCAACCCGTGCTAAGCCCCAAGGTGAGCGTGAAGTGGAAGAGCTTCGTCAGTTCACTAAGAGCGAGTTTGGCGTAGATGAGCTAAACGTGTGGGATATCGCCTACTACAGCGAAAAGCAAAAACAGCACTTGTTCCAGATTTCTGATGAAGAGCTGCGTCCGTACTTCCCAGAATCTAAGGTGGTGAGCGGTCTGTTTGAAGTGCTAAACCGTGTGTTTGGTATGGCAGTGAAAGAGCGCGAAGGCGTGGATACCTGGCATGAATCGGTTCGATTCTTCGATATCTTTGATGCACAAGGCACACTTCGTGGCAGTTTCTACCTCGATCTTTACGCTCGTGAACACAAACGTGGCGGCGCTTGGATGGATGATTGCCGTGGTCGTCGTATAACGCTTTCTGGCGAGCTACAAACGCCGGTCGCTTACCTGACCTGTAACTTCAACCGTCCGGTTGGCGATAAACCAGCGCTATTTACCCACAATGAAGTGGTGACGTTATTCCATGAGTTTGGTCACGGCATCCATCACATGCTGACGCAAGTCGACACTGGTGCGGTATCTGGCATCAACGGTGTGCCATGGGATGCGGTTGAGCTGCCAAGCCAGTTCCTGGAAAACTGGTGTTGGGAAGAAGAAGCGCTGGCGTTCATTTCTGGTCATTATGAGACGGATGAGCCTCTGCCAAAAGAGATGTTGGAGAAGATGCTGGCGGCGAAGAACTTCCAGTCGGCGATGGGCATTCTGCGCCAACTTGAGTTCGGTTTGTTCGACTTCACGCTGCACACGGAATACGACCCTGAAGTGGGCGCACGTGTGCTGGAAACCTTAGCGGAAGTGAAGCAGAAAGTTGCTGTTGTTCCTGCGGTTGAGTGGGCGCGTTTCTCACACAGCTTTGCGCACATCTTTGCTGGTGGTTACAGCGCAGGTTATTACAGCTACTTGTGGGCAGAAGTGCTCTCTTCGGATGCATTCTCACGTTTTGAAGAAGAAGGCATCTTTAACCAAGACACCGGCCTAAGCTTCCTGAACAACATCCTGGAGATGGGCGGCAGTGAAGAGCCTATGGAGCTATTCAAACGCTTCCGTGGCCGTGAGCCACAAATCGATGCGCTACTGCGTCATTCAGGTATTGCAGCGTAAGCGTTAATAGAATCTTCATATCAATGCCGTTCACTTAACAGTGAACGGTATCTTCAAATAACCCCGTCATTCTGGACAGCGACGAAGGAGCGTGATTCAGGATCTTCTTTCCGAGTACTTTGTTGTTAAAGCTTTTTCTAACACTTTTCAGCACGCTTTTATTAGATTCCTAGTATCGCTAAGGCTCGCTGGAATGACATAGGTAGAAAACGACATAATCCAGAACTATGGATTCACGTTGCGGTTAATCGGGTTTTGCAACGAGATTAACGTTTCGGTGGACTGTACTTCATCAATTGCCTGCAGCTTGTCGATCAGAACAAATTGCAGCTCTTCAATCGACTTACACATCAGTTTAACGAAAATATTGTATGCCCCCGTGGTGTAATAGGCCTCTACCACTTCGTCGAGCGCGTTGAGCTTCTCCAGTGCAGAGTGGTAGTCGCGCGCGGCATTCAGGTTGATACCGATAAAACAACACACATCGTAACCAAGCTTCTTGGTGTTAACGATCACCTCGGTGCCTTCAATGATTTCCGCCGATTTCATTTTTTCAATCCGCACGTGAATCGTGGCAGGGCTGACATCGAACTGTTTAGCCATTTCTGCATACGGCGTTCTGGCATCCGCCATCAGAGTTTTTAAGATTGCGCGATCGAGGTCATCGAGTTTCGGCATGCTCGCATTCATACGATTCGTTCCGTAGGTGTCTGTCTTGAGTTCATTTTAACCCGCTTCGCAGTTACTGCAAGAAACCCTGTAGTGAGGTAAACTCAGCGCCAGTGACCGCGATTTTTATTGGAGCCTCCTTTTGCAACTGCAATTGATTTGTGAAGACCCGTCTCAACAATCTCACCTTGATGAGCTTGCTGCGCGCTGGCAGCTGTCCCATTCTGACGACAGTGACTTTGCTTTGGTACTGACTGCCGAGCGATTAGAGCTGCGTAAGGTCGATGAGCCCAAACTGGGTGCGATTTTTGTCGATTTGATTGGTGGCGCAGTGGGGCATCGCCGAAAATTTGGTGGTGGTAAAGGTCAGGCAATTGCCAAAGCGGCTGGCTTAAATAAGGGCGCAACGCCAACGGTACTGGATGGCACGGCTGGACTAGGTCGGGATGCGTTTGTGCTGGCTTCTCTGGGCTGTAAAGTGCAGATGGTCGAGCGTCACCCTGTGGTTGCAGCCTTGTTGGATGATGGCTTGGCTCGTGCGAAGCAAGATCCAGAAATCGGTAGCTGGGTGTCTGAGCGAATGTCGTTGATTCATGCTTCAAGTCATGATGCGCTAGAAAAACTGGCTCAGGACCGTGATTTTGTAAAGCCAGATGTGGTGTATCTTGACCCTATGTACCCACATCCTGAAAACAAAAAGAAATCTGCATTAGTGAAAAAAGAGATGCGCGTATTCCAATCTTTGGTTGGCGCTGATTTAGATGCGGATGATCTATTCGAGCCGGCAATGGCATTAGCGACCAAGCGTGTGGTGGTGAAGCGTCCGGATTACGCCAATTGGCTGAACGACGAAAAACCAAGTATGGCGATAGAAACCAAAAAGAACCGATTCGACGTGTATGTAAAAGCGTCGATGGCGTAACTTTCTGACTGCTAACCCTTTCTCTTCATAGCGCGAGTTTTCGCGCTGTGATCCAGCTTTTCTTTCGTGATACCCAACGAGATTTTCCACTTGCTAATTCGGCAGACTGACGGTATATCTAAGTAAGAATTATTATTATTTCACATGTCGATGAAGTAATAGTGCGTGATTTGGAGTCGTCGTATGGCTAAACGTTTATGTAAAATGAATCGCAAACAGATCGCGACCAATCTTGGTGATATTCACCGCTTGGTGGTTGAGCCGAAATTTGTCTGTCGCTCGTGTGCGCGTTCTTCCGCTTCTAAAAATACCTTGTGTAAGCCAGCGGCTATTCCACCGCAAGCCTGCCAGGATAAGCCACTTCACGAGCAGCAAGCCTGTGGTCTTTTAGCCGAAGCGCTTCCTGCAAAGCCTATTGCGGAAACTCCCAAGCAAAGTGCCGAAAAAGCAGCGATTGTTAAGCGAGTGGTCGAAAGAGTCAAAGAGAAAAAACTGGCTGCCCAAGAGGCTGCGCCGGTTGCGCTAAAAGCGCCAGACCTATTTGATTTAGCGGATAAAAAAGCGCTTAAGAAAGCCAAGAAGACGCTGAAAAAACAGTACAAGCAACAGAAGAAGCTGCTTAAACTGGCCAAGAAGCAGCAAAAACTGCTGAAACGTCAACGTAAGTTAGAGGCACGCAATGCAAAATTGGAAGTGATGTTGCCAATAACTGCTGTGATGAACGAAAGACAGCAAGCTAAAGTACATTGATTGAATTAAAAAACGCTCTCCATCTGAAGAGCGTTTTTTATTGTCGTTATAAAGGGAATTACTTATTCGCGTAGCTCATCTCGACGCGTTTTTTCACCCAGGTCTCGTTCACCCATAGTGAGAACATGATAATAGCGCCGCCAATAGCCAGGCGAGTAAGGTCAACGTCGCGGTTCCAAATGACAATGTTGACAATCAAACCTGCCGGAACCAGAGCGTTATTCATTACAGCAAGCGCACCAGCATTGACCAATGTAGCGCCCTTGTTCCAGGCAAAGTAGCCAAAACCTGAGGCAATCAAACCAAGGTAAGTCAAAATGCCCCACTGGGTCGCGGTGGTTGGCAGCTTGTCGATATTCCCCATCAGTGCGAAAGCAACCGTTGCCACGCACAGGGCTCCCAGGTAGAAGTACCCAAATACGGTATGCTGAGGCAGGTCAACGGGCTCGTTTTCCATGATGTATTTGTAGCCCACCTGACCAATGGCAAAACACAAGTTAGCGCCTTGAACCACCAAAAACCCAAGCAGGAAGTTTTCGTTGATACCTGCAAATTTAATCCATGCCGCACCTACGACCGCAATTAAGGCAGTGACTAAATACCAAGGAGAAAATCGGCCTTTGAGTAAATCGTAAATCAGGGTGACGTAGATCGGTGTGAACACAGTGAAGAGCAGTACTTCTGGCACCGACAGGAGTAAGAAGGACTGGTAGTAGAAGCAATACATCAAACCGAGCTGGAAGCCGCCAACGATCATCAACTTCGCAATCAGCGATTTACTTATACCACGGAATTTCAGAAACGGAATAAATACGATGCTGGCGAGTGCCACACGCATAAATACTGAAAACCACGAATCAACCTGACCGGCAAGATAGACGCCGATCAGGCTAAATGAAAATGCCCAGAGTAGGGTGACTGCAGATAGATAAGCCATGGATGAGAACTTTTATCAATAACAAATATGCCCGCAGTCTAACCAAGTTTTCTCAATGCGCCAATCAGTCTTTTAGCGGTACGACCAGCATATCGACAGGTGAGCGGTTAATTAGCTGGCGCGTCGCAGACAAAATCTTACTCCAGAAATCCTGATGATGACCGCAAACAACCAAATCAATGTTGAAGTCCTGAATGGTGTCGCACAGTTCATTACTTAAATCACCACTGCCGACTAAAGTATGGGTGATTGGGTACTCGGCGTATTCCGTAAAATTCGCTAATTGGGTACGTGAGGCTTCCATCGCTTGGTGTTGTGCTTCCGCCATATTGATATCGATAAGTCCGGTGTAAAGCTCGGCATAGTTCACATCGATGTGAATGAAAGAGACTTTCGCATCTAGAGGTTTAGCCAGCGATACGGCTTTCTTGATCAACACTTTACTATCGTCCGACAGGTCAACTGCCACAAGTATGTGTTTGTAACTCATATTGCTATCTCCTAGTAAGGTCGTATACCCAAGTAACCTCGAACTGACCCCCAGTGCTAAGGCTCTGACTTCTGCGTTTTGAAGTCACTTGGGTATAGTTTTAGATTAGCACTAACCTCCAATAAATTTTGCCAAAGTGATCTCATATCAATATTGTAGGTAGAAAGTCTTAATCTGCTAATCATGTTATAGTTATCTGAAATGCAGGAATATAAATAGGAGCTAACATGCTGTCTCAAACTATGGTCGATCAATTGAATGATCAAATTAACCTAGAATTTTTCTCATCCAATCTATACTTACAAATGAGTGCTTGGTGTGAAGACAAAGGTTTTGAAGGCGCGGCTGAATTTCTACGTAAACACGCAGTAGAAGAAATGGAGCACATGCAACGCCTTTTCACCTATGTCAGCGAAACTGGCGCACTGCCAATTCTAGGCGCGATCGATGCACCAAAGCATGACTTCGCAAGCCTGGGTGATGTTTTCCGTGAGACTTATGAACATGAACAAATGATCACGGAGAGAATCAACAAGTTGGCACACGGCGCTTTTACAAGTCAAGATTACTCAACATTTAACTTCCTACAGTGGTACGTGTCTGAACAGCACGAAGAAGAGAAGTTGTTTAAAGGGATTTTAGATAAGATAGAACTTGTTGGTGAAGATGGTAAGGCATTGTTCTTCATTGATAAAGATCTAGCACAAATGGCGAAAGAAGGTTCATCTTCAATTATGGATGCTCCAGCTGCATAAAGCGTTCCCCAGCGCGATAAGTAGCGATTAAAAGACGAAGCAGTGATTGTCTTTTTCTCTTGAGCATTGTTGAAGATGTAGGGAGGAAAAGATGATCAGTGGAGACACAATCTTATTTGCGCTAATGGTAGTCACCGGAGTTAATATGGTCCGGTATCTCACCGCTCTTCGTTCTTTAATTCACATCATGCGTGAAGCCCATCCGTTGTTATACCAACAGGTGGATGGTAATGGATTTTTCACTACCCATGGAAATGTGACTAAACAAGTGCGTTTGTTCCACTACATCAAGAGTAAAGAGTACCATCATCACCACGATGAGGTGTTTACGGGTAAGTGTGAACGTGTGAGGGAGCTGTTTGTCCTTTCCTCAGCTTTAGTTGGCGTCACGTTGCTCGCGGCTTTTATTCTATAAATTGGATAATTAAAGTCCTTCATTCGGTGCTTGGAATTTAAGCGCTTTTCCCGGAAAACTTTTCTCGGTAGAATGTCGCGCGAACAAAGCAAGGATGTGCACTGAGCACATCCTTTTTTTATTGTTTTGGATTTTGGATAGAGCCTAAGAGTTACCGATGAGTAAGAAGTTTGATGTAGTAGTAATTGGCGCAGGTGCTGCGGGTTTGATGTGTGCTGCAGAAGCCGGTAAGCGAGGCCGCAGTGTATTAGTGCTCGACCACGCGAAAAAGCCTGGGCGTAAAATTCTTATTTCTGGTGGTGGCCGTTGTAACTTCACTAACTACGATGTGTCAGCCAATAACTACTTATGTAAAAACCCTCATTTCGTAAAGTCTGCGCTGTCTCAGTACACCAATTGGGATTTCATCTCCATGGTCAGCAAGCACGGTATTGAGTTTGAAGAACGTGACCATGGCCAGTTGTTCTGTGTGGATGCATTCACAGCCAAAGATATCGTAAAAATGTTACTCGCAGAATGCGATATGCCAAATATTCAGCAGCGCTATCAGTGCGATGTTCACTCTATCGAAAAACTGGACGCTGGATTCCGGCTGCATGCAGGTACAGAAGTGGTTGAGTGTGAATCATTGGTTATCGCTACCGGTGGTCTATCGATGCCAAAACTGGGTGCGACGCCGTTTGGCTATAAAGTCGCCGAGCTGTTCGGACTTCCTGTCATTTCAACCACGGCAGGCTTGGTGCCATTTACGCTGCATAAAGAAGACAAAGAAGACTTCGCAGACCTGTCTGGGATTGCTGTGCCGGCAGAAATTACGGCTGAAGACGGCACTATGTTCAAAGAAGCGCTGCTTTTCACTCACCGAGGCTTGTCTGGCCCTTCTGTTTTACAAATCTCTTCATTCTGGCGAGCAGGGCAAAAGGTTTCTATCAACCTTGTACCGAATGATGATGTTGCCGTACTGCTGGAGCGCAGCCGCGAGAAACATCCAAATCAATCACTGAAAAATACACTGGCAAAAGTACTGCCAAAACGCTTGGTGGAAGTGTTGATCGAACGTAAAGAGTTAACCGACAAGCCACTGAAGCAATTTAACCCGAAAGAGCTGGCTGACATTGTCGCGCGTTTAGAAAACTGGAACGTGGCTCCGAACGGAACCGAAGGTTACCGCACGGCGGAAGTGACACTAGGTGGCGTGGATACTGATCACCTATCTTCTAAAACCATGGAGTGCAAAAACATCCAAGGTTTGTACTTTATCGGCGAAGTGATGGATGTGACAGGTTGGTTAGGCGGCTATAACTTCCAATGGTGTTGGTCGAGCGGCTTTGTCGCTGGTCAGTGGGTGTAGTCTCAATACAAAAATGCTCAGCCGTGCTGGCTGAGCATTTCATAACACTTGTCTCTCACTCGTTTAGTGATGAACGACGCTGAATTATTCTTTCGGTATTTCTCGTACCAATCTCAACATACCGCTTGTTCTGCGTAATTGGTTTAGTAAGGAGCCCCATCCGCTGAAGTCGACCGTATAGTAGTGTAAATAGTCGCGGTCCAATAAAACGGTATCCGACGTGATTGTCATATTCTGGTATACCGCACTCTTTTGTCTGGCTGAAATTGCCGTGTGATATCCTATTATCGTTTCATCTGTTGAATAGGGCGTATTGCCTAAATCCTCAATTTCACTTTGAGATACGTTGATTGCGTAACTGAACGCTGGATAGTTTGCTGGTACGCACTGCTCGTTGTAAATCCCTATTAACTCTTTGATATTTGGCAGTCGCCAAGGATGCTCGAGTGTACCTAGCTGTTGGTTTTCACTCTCAACGGCGTCCATGCTCGCTTGGCGGATGTTCGAGTTATAATTACTATCGCTTAGCTCATAAGGTACGGTAGGAACGCCTAAACACACATCTTGTTGGCTATCGAATGTTTGACCGACGAAGCAGTAGCTCCATTGCAATCCCGTTGTTGCGTCGTTAATTACCTTATAGTCACCAATATCCGTTGCTAAGACGTCGTGGGAAAAGCGACTATTTGGGTTGAGATCAGTGTCGGCCCCACATTGTAGTTCTGGCTCAGCGGCGAATGCAGACGCGACGAAAAACGTTAGGCTTAAACTTAAATATTTCACACTATAGTCCTTGTTACTGTTCGAGATAAAAGCCATCACTGACCAGAATTAGCGAGTTAGAAAGTCCAATACTTTTGTGATAAGTACCGAAATTGACGGTGTTTAATACTAGGTTTTCGGTGCTATTTAAGTTTTCTGCATCCAGCCACATGGTTTGCATGTTTGGAAAGTATTGGGTGTCGACGTTAGCCGGTAAATTCTTGCCAAACTTACGTGGATTACCGAAATTGAGTATGGAGACGGACTCCTGCAAAGTAGGTAAGCGCCAGTTACTTAATCCACAACGTTTCTCTTTATCGAACCACTGGATTTGATTGGCTACTGTACACTGATGAGGGTTGGTAGAAACTTCGTTACTTCCGTGCTCCGTGCATGTGGCGCTGAATTCGGTTGCCTCTTCTACAGGCTGGATGATGAACTGGTTGTCGCTGTCGTATACTGAGTACGGATCTTCTTCTTTACGGCGATGTTTTGTTTCCCAAACAAGTCCGGTGTGAGCATCCAAAACACAGGCAAAAGGCTGAGTGTTGTAACTCAAATCCTGACGAGCAAGAGGTTTTCCTTGTTGATCGAGCTTGACGTAACGCGCACCAAGTAAACCATCCTTGTTGCTATTCTCATCTTTTCCCGTGAGTGGGTCACAAGCAAAACTATTGTCTCGACCACGTGAACTATCGTCTCCAACTAAGCCTTTTGTTGCTCTTGAATCAGCGGTGTGGATTCGGCGAGGAGAGTAAGTCATCTGTGCACTAGGGCTACCAATGTTACTTTGCACACGGAGGTAATATTGTGTGTTTAAATCCAGGCCAGATATAGTGGCACGTTGTTTTTCAGTTGGTAGAGTATTCTGAGCGTAAGCAAGCTGAGTAAAGCTGTCTTCTCCCCAAGCTAATGTATAGCTTGACGCGCCCGGTTGAGAATCCCAGCCAATCGTCACCCAAGAACCTGACGCATCTTCTCCTCTTCCTTCAATTCGCAACCCCAGTAGTTGATTCTCGTCGACTATCGATTGGCAACTGGCATCTAAACTATTGACTGGATACACCGTTACCCAGTTACCTGGTCGAACCCCACTTGGAAAATAATGTTGATCCGGTTCTGAATCCCCTAACAGAGAGGTCATTGCTTGAACTATATGAGAAATATTGACGTCGATATTCTCAATCAGAACCTGGCCGATAGCGTAGTTTGAAGCAATACGGTTTAACAGCGTTTCTATTGTGGGATAGGCATTACTGTCACTGACGCGGTATTTACTTAGGTCAATATTGAGGAGTGCAAGTAAATCTTCGTATAGATTTGCCCGTTCAGATAAATTAACCAGTGAACTAAACAGTTCGCCTTTGGCCTGCAGCGCTAAAAATGAAGCTAAAAGCTCAACTTGCTGGCGTGGCATTTGATTATACTTTTCAATGATTTGTTCATTGGTTTGAGGAACAAGGTAGGCCAGGCTCCCCGCGGAGGATATTCCAGACTTTAATAGCATTGCGGATTGCGCAGTGCTGATATACCCGACATTAAGGCGCTGAAATTCATCGTGTTCAAGCACACCGTTACTGTTACCTTGTTGTGTATCCAGATTGGCAATTTCACAGAAGGAGCCTAGTACAGAACGCAGTTCCACACTCGTTTTCTCATCACGAAGATGAATAGTCAGAGTGTCTTGCATTTCATCGGCAGTGTACTCATAGCCAAACTCGTCTAACTTTCCTGGGGCACAGCGTGCATAGTTATTATCGATATCGCGCAAGGCAATGGTGGTAACAAAGCTACTTTCAGCGCTTAAGTCTAAGCTGTGGTGACGCTGTCCAGTACTGCTGATCAAGCTCACCGGCTGGTGGCGAAGAGGGTAACGACCGGAATCGTCGTATAAAACAGAATCTTTACCCGGAGAGCGGCGGCTACCTAGAATAATACTCAGTGATACTTGCTCCAACTCTTTCGGAAAACGGCCACTGATTTGAAGCTGACGTTCTGGCGCTATCGCCAAAATTGAGTGCTTCAGTGGATGGTTGTGATTCGCCATCACCAACTCATTCACCCGCCATTGATAGCGATAAGATTTTTGCAGTTGTGCAGGGATGGATTTTGTGAGCTCTTTGTATATGCCAGGTTGCTCATCCGCTGACAGTATTTCATTTTCATAATGCTGCCATAACGTATAAGAAGGAGCGGTTTTAGCTTTCTCTAGAATTTTTGTACCTATTTCCTCTAATGAAAGGTCAGCCCGTGACCATTGCATTGGCGCAACCGCAAAGACGTAGTTGGGATAATCATTGGTTTCTAGCTCTAATTGATAAGCTTGATACGCGCGACGCATCTGTTCTGCACTAAAGGTCAATACGGCTTTTTCACCGTTAGGGTGGTCAAAAACACCTAACTCATCGAGAGTGCCAGATTCGACGTCGATGCTGTAGCTGCCTTCAAATCTTGTGGCTTCTTGTTGGTCGGGATTAAGTAATGCGATTTGCTCATCAAGCGCCTGTTTTTGTGCGCCGCTGATGGGTAGCGCTATATCGCTTTGTTCGCTAAGCATCTGGTATAGCGCAGCCAACTCAAGCACCAAACGTTGGTTGTAAACAAGTTTTCCATGCACGGCGAAAGCTTGCTCAACACTCAGGTTGAACTGATTGTTTGTCGCGACACGATTACCATCCTTGATGAATAAAGTACGAAGTTGGGCTGTATTGAGCACGACAACACGCTGCTCTTGTGGCGTACTCAACGGTCCATTGATTCCAGCCCATTGTTCATCTGTCAGCGCTAACGTAAAGGTGCCAAAAAAGCGCGGGGACCACTCTGTTGATTGATCAGAAATATGGCTCTTTATTGCGCTTTTTTGCTCATCATTGAGCTCAACTAATGTCGTCCTGCTACTGTCTGACAAGTAACGGCGAACCGCTTCATTTTTTTCCGCATATGGTAGGTTGCCATAATGACTGAGCTCACCTTGCAGCAGGTGTTTGGCGACGGTATTGAATGCAATTGTCACTGGGTCTAGTGAGATTGTTGGTAGTTCTTTTTCATCGATATAGCCATCGTCGTTGCTGTCCATTTTCAATATGTTGGTCAGCGTATCCAGTTCCGCTTGAAAGTACGATGCAGCTTGAACGTCAACGCTCGCATTCGCGTCTACTTGCGCCAATTTGCTGCTTTCTATGGTCACAATTTTGTCTAGTGGCCATTGCGATAACTGAAATGTGTATTCGAATCCCCCTTCAGCCATCGTGCTTTGCCACTGCTCACAAACCTGGCCAGAACAAACTTTAAATGCGTATACATCGTTTTCATGGCTGCCTGATACAGGGCCGGAAATAGTCATAGTTGACCGACCGTTGGGTAGCGTTGGCGGTGTGATAGTACCGCCGGTGCCTGACTGGGTCGACGTACCCGAATCGGCATCTGAATCTGAGGGATTACTGCTGCCAGAACCATTATCTACATTAGAGGGGGCTGGCGCTGATCCCTGTGGTTGGTCACTACAACCGCTGATCGCTAGCACGATTGTTGCAGACAAAACAAGCTGTCTAAAGAGCATGAATATTCCTTTATACGAAAATCAAAGCAAACAAGAAATAACGCATATACGCAATGTGGTGCTTATTGGTTGGACTGTGAAATCCCTCGTTATTTCGCTTAGTAAAAGATGTTAATGTTAAAAAAATACATTTATACGATAAATAGATCTAGATATGATCAATAAACTGGCATTTATTATATAAATGAGATTGATTTTTACAACAGTATTGATAATAATTCTCACATCAAAAGAAATGTGAATGTTTTTTATGAAGGAATTGATTGTATGAATGGTTTTATGTCGCTAGTTAAGCGTTACATGCATGATGAGGAAGGAGCAACCGCAATAGAATACGGTATTTTGGCCGCAGGGTTAGCTGCTGGAATATTGGCAATTTTTGGTTCTGATGGCTTATTTATCAGTGCTTTAAAAGATAAGTTTCAAACAATCATTGATGGTATGAACATGGGATCTGGTGGCGAGTAACTCTTTTTTATTGTTGCAAATTATTACTGTGTTCTTGTTGCTTGTTATTGCATTGAACGATGTTTTTCAGCGCAAGGTTCCCAATATATGTTTGCTTTTGTTGTTATTCGTTGGCGTTACGGTTACGCCTTTTTATCTTCACTCGTTTTTGGCCGGGATCGCGATAGTGGTCTTTGGATTAGTGGCTTTCCACTACCGTTGGCTTGGGGCTGGTGACAGTAAGTTGTTAGCAATATGCGCCTACGCCTCTTTGGAACAGTGGTACTGGTTGCTATTAAAAACGGCTTTGTTAGGTGGAGTGTTAAGTGTCGCGTATTTGTTGTTTAACCACTTCGCAATAAGGGGAGTAATTGCGGCTAAGCCGCGAACTACCGTGCCTTATGCGGTCGCTATATGTATCGCTGCAACCACCACTATTCACTATATGTAGTTTATACCCATCATGAAAAAGTTAATTTTTGTGCTACTCGGAGGAGCGACCTTGGTCGCAATGCTGGTGGTGGCATGGTTGAGTACAACTCCAACCCAACCAGATAAGCCAGTCGAAGTGGCGTTAGAAGAAAAGGCTGTCGTACCAAGAATCTTAGTCGCGAAATACGGCATTCAAGCAGGTGCTTTGTTGAGAGCGGAAGATTTTCGCTGGGCGCCAATGCCATCTGATAGCAACACGCAACTTAACGACGTGTTTCTTGAAGGTTTTATCAAACCTGATGTGTTGAAAGGCAGCTTATTAACCCGCCGTTTGACTGCGAATCAACCACTTGCGGTATCAGACATTATTCGCCCAGAGCAGAACCAATATATGTCCGCGATGCTCTCGCCAGGCATGCGAGCGGTTACTCTGGAGATGAGCTTAGCAGGAATGAATTATGACCTACTAAGACCGGGTAATTACGTAGATGTCGTCTTAACTAGTGAGAACGAGCACACCTCAGAAAAGGGCTTTGGGGAAATCACCAAGCGTGCAACCAGCGTGATTCTAGAAAATACGCGCCTGCTCGCGATCAATAACACTCTGACAGATATTGTGAGCGGCCCAAAACATCAAAATGAAAGTGACATGTCGATGGCTGGTGGTGACACCTTACCGATTACCTTTGAGGTTACTCCAGAAGGGGCGCAACGTTTACTGCTAGCAAAAACGTTGGGGGATTTATCTCTTATCCTGCGTGGTTATCAACAGGACGAACAGTCTATGACAACAACAACCATAGCTACGCTCTGGGATGAGCAGTTGTCGGATAACCATCATCCGGATCGTAAACCTGAGCACACCATTCGCATTTTCAGTGGTGAAGATATCCGCACTCAAGAAAAGAGCACAACGAGATAAATCATGTCCTTGCTTCGAAATTTTATACTTTGCGTATCGCTGGTTTTGTCTATCTCTCCGTGGGCGGTAGCAGCAAGTCATACCTTTAACCTTACTATCAATCAAAACCGTTTGATTACGGTGAATGATGATGTGAAAGATATTTTTGTTTCTGACCCCAACTTAGTCGTGGTTCACGCACCTTCCAACCGTCACGTGATGGTCTCTGGTAAAGCGTTAGGAGAAACCGACATTCTGGTACTTGGAGACAATGCTCGCACACTCGCGCATTACAAGGTTGTGGTTGCTGCTGATCTGTCTCAACTAGAACGAGCCGTACAACACGCGTTTCCTGATGCTCAAGTGACGTTTGTTCATAGTAAGGGAGCGATCGTTGCTATGGGTGAAGTGGACAATGCACTTCAGGCACATGAGATCCTGAGCATGGCATCTGGGTTTGCCAAAGGGCTACAAGAGGTAGACGAACAAACCTTAGCTGCGCCAACAAGCGAAAGTAGCAGTAGCTCTGGTCGCGGTGAAGGTATGGCAAAACCGGGTGGTGGCATGGGCGTCTACCCTTTGGTTGTTAACCAGCTTAAAACCGCGGGTAGCGCTCAAGTGAATATTTCCGTGCGTATTGTTGAAATGGAACGCTCGACCAGCGAACAACTTGGTTTGCGTTGGAGCTCTATCGGTAATATGCGCTGGGGTACATGGGACACGTTACAGACGGCACTGGGTGTAACGCCTGGTAATAAATTCCCAACCAATAATCTGCCATCAGGCCCTGGTCAGCACGGTCTTAATGTCATCATCGATGCATTAGTTGAAGACAGTTTAGTAAACGTTCTTGCTGAGCCGAATCTGACGGCTAAGTCTGGCGAGGCGGCGACCTTTATGTCTGGTGGTGAGTTTCCTTTTCCTGTCGACAACAGTGATGACGGTGTGAGTATTGAGTTTAAACGCTTTGGTATTTCATTAGAGCTGACACCTACAGTCTTGAGTAATAAACAGATCAGTCTCACGGTTGCTCCCGAAGTTTCTACGTTGAGCCGCGAGCACAGCGTTTCTATTGCGGGTGTCGAAGTGCCAGGTATTGAAAGCCGCCGTGCCACCACAACGATTGAATTGGCAGACGGTCAGAGCTTTGCGCTGGCAGGTCTGGTGAGAACCTATCAAGACCACAAAATCGAGGCGCTGCCGTTTCTTGGGGAAATTCCTTTCCTTGCACCGCTTTTCAGCAGCAACAGCTTTAAAAACTCGGAAAGCGAGTTAGTGATTATCGCGACAGCACATTTAGTCGAGCCAACCAGCGACCCAAGTGAATTGACCACGCCATTAGATCGCTTCCGTCCTGCGAATCGATTTGAGCGTTTGTTCTTACGCGACATGGGTGATGACCACGATGATAACCAGCGTTTGTTTGGTAACTATGGATACAACTATTAAGGATGATGATGAAATTCGCGAAATTAGCTTTGACCACATTGACCCTTTTTCTGGTGGTCGGTTGCCAGCGTCCGTATCAAACAGGAACGCATGCAACCTTTCAGGACAAAACCTCATTTACGACAACCACTGCCAACATTGAGCTAGACCTGAAAAACATCCTGAGTCCGGTAAACAAACGTGAAGAGCAGGGATACATTCGCCTCGCGTTACAAGGCGGTAATTTGGACCTGCAATCCCAGAAAAATCTGCGTAATCAGTTGACGACTTATCTGCAATTACCAGTGGAGATGACTTACCACTCGGACAAGCAGAGTCAGATTGTTGCTGAGCTTGAAGTGGTGTTGAAGCCAAACACGTGCCGATACAACCGTCAGTCTCTGCCTATTTCAGCGTACGCCTGCCAGCAGCTACGTAATCATTACCTGAGTGTGGTTAAAAAATCGACCTGGATCCATGGAGAAGAGTATCAGGAGCACAACAGCGCTTTGACAACAGGGGCGGTACAACGTTTGTTTAATAACCAACTTAAATCGGCAGAAAGACAGCCGGTGACAGGAGAGTAAATCGTGACTGAAAGAGTATTTAATGTTGTCGCGTTTGTTCTCGATAGCCAGAGTCAACTAGTCCTTGAGAGCCTAAAAAGCGATTTAACTACGCAAGATATTCAGGTGAAAAAAGGCGATATCGAAGCCGCAAGACTTTGGTGCGTCAAACAGGGAGCGCCTGATTTACTTATCGTTGATGGTGGTGACTGTCTGGGATTGGAAGCTGCGCTGCGTAAGCTGGCGGAGTATTGTCCACCGCAGATGAAGCTGATCGTATTAGGTAAAAAACAAGAAGTTTCATTATACCGAAGCCTAATGTTCGCGGGTGTGAACGATTACCATACTACACCGCTAGATGCCGACGCGATCCGACTGAGCTTACTGCACCTTCAAGGGCACCAAGTGACTAAGCCATTGCGTCATGGGCGCGTTATTTGTGTGTTGGGAAGCACTGGTGGGTGCGGCGCAAGCACCATCGCAGCCAACCTGGGTTACTTCTTAGCTGAGAAACAACATCAGTTTGTTGCCTTGGTGGATTTTGACTTGTTCCACAGCCAACACCCGATCCTATTGGGCGCTGATTATGACCCACATTTGGAGCACATCATTGCTGATGCAGATCGTATCGACGAAACCTTGCTGGCGCACAGTAGCCAGCAACTGACAAAGCATCTGCATCTGTTTTACGGTCAGGACAGCCAGCTGCCGCACGACGACGTACAGCAACCGGCAGAGACAATCCAAGCGCTGGCTGAGCACTACGCAACGGTGATTGTGGATGTGCCAAATCTTAACCACCCAGCGATGCCTGCAATTGTAGAACAGGCAGATAACTGCATTTTCGTCACCGACTACAGCCTGAATAGCTTCCGTTATCTGGCAAAGCTGCGCGCCAATACACCGCTGAAACACCAGCGACAAATCTTGGTCGGCAACTTGTGCCGTCATGCCAAAGGCCGAGTACCTAAGCAAGAAATCACCAAAGCGCTGGGACTGGAATTGAGCGTTGAACTGCCGTTTGACGCCAAAGCGTTTGATAAAGCGGAAAGAGAAGGCAAACCGCTGTTGGCTGAGCGTTCGAAGTTCAGCAAAAAAATCCATCAATTAGGGCAAGTGTTGGGTGCCGCTTCGGCGGAGCAGAAAGGGTAAGTCGATGTTTAAGCAAGATGTGTTAACCCACAAGACCCGCAGCCACGAACTGCTTTCGATGACGGATGACGCCAAAAGCGCATTTTACGAACTGGTCGACCCATCGATCGCCGCGAGCTTATCCCGTGATGAGCTGCTGCCGCGTGTCAAAGACGCACTCAACGTCATTTCAGGGCGGAAGATGTTGCCCTATAACCGTCAGGAATTGGCGGTCTTAGGTTTGCAATTGGTCGATGAAATGGTCGGTATCGGGCCTATTCAACCTTTGCTCGAAGACCCAGAAGTCTCCGATATCTTGGTTAATGGTCCTGAAACGATTTACGTCGAACGACGTGGCAAGTTAGAAAAAACCGATATTCGCTTTCGTGATGCCAAACATGTACTCAACGTTGCCCAGCGGATTGTAAACGCGATCGGCCGTCGGGTAGATGAATCCAATCCGATGGTGGATGCGCGCCTAAAAGACGGCAGTCGGGTCAACGTCATCGCGCCACCTTTAGCGTTACATGGGACCTGCATCTCGATCCGTAAGTTCCCTGCGAGTAAGTTGATGCTGTCGAATCTGGTCGACAAAGACAGCCTGTCCGAGCAAATGGCGGAGTTTCTCGCGTTGGCGACCTATTGCCGCTGTAACATCTTGATTTCCGGCGGTACGGGTTCGGGTAAAACGACCTTGTTGAATGCGCTGAGTCGGCACATCAGCGAAGACGAACGTATTCTGACCATAGAAGACGCTGCCGAACTGTCCTTGGCGCAGCCCCATTGGGTGCCGCTTGAAACCCGTAATGCCAGTACTGAAGGTAATGGCGAAGTGACTGTACGCGATCTGGTGAAAAACGCCCTACGTATGCGTCCGGATAGAATTGTACTGGGTGAAGTTCGTGGCGCAGAAGCATTCGATATGTTGCAAGCGATGAATACCGGTCACGACGGATCGCTGTGTACTTTGCACGCCAACAATCCACAAGATGCGATTGTGCGCTTAACCAATATGCTGCAAATGGGCGGAGAACGTTTGTCCGACCATATTATTCGCAGCCAGATCGTCAGTGCGATTGATTTAGTAGTGCAACTTGAACGTATGCGCGACGGGCGTCGTCGGATTACTGCTATCAGCGAAGTGGTTGGAATAAACGGTGAACAAATCGAACTCAGTCCAGTGTTCCGTTTTGAGCTTATTCGTGCTGAACAGCAGCATATCTATGGTCGATTTAGCGCTCAGTCCGTTTCCTCTGCTTTGCTTGAAAAAGCGGCTCATTTCGCCAAGGAAGATGCATTGCGTCAGTGCGTGGAGAAGTCTTCGTGAACCTACTGATTGTCTTGATTGTTTTCTGGTTGGTTGCAGGCAGGCTGGTCTGGCTCACCATCCAACGTCAGGAACATTGGCAAGGTCAGCTTAAGCGCTACACCTTGTTGAACCTGAATACTGACGCCGACCAGCGCCAACCATTCTGGTGTCACTGGATCTGGTATCAAAACCTGCAAACTTTTGTCAGTCCAGCCAAATTAAAGCAGTGGCAGCTTGGTTTGGTTGCGTCCATTTTGCTAGCACCGACAGTACTTTGTTTTAACGGTATGGACTGGTACGTGTCCATACCGCTCAGTCTGAGTACGGCATTGCTGGTGGTGTGGTTCGCCTATCAACAATTGCAGCAGAAAGCCAAAGACCAGTTTCGCGATGAATTACCGGATGTCATTGATGGCTTAATCCGCGCGTTGCGCGTTGGTGCACCGATGGCGGATGTGTTTCATGAGATGGCCCAGCAACATCAGGGCGTGACTGCTCGCTTGTTTGACAACATGCATGATGAGTTGAAGGTCGGCCAGACGCTGGACGAAGTAATGAAAAATGCCGCGCAGCGTATGCCGATTGCTGAGTTTCGTTTTCTGACCATCGTTCTTAGCCTACAGCAGGAAACGGGTGGCCGTTTAACCGGAGTGCTGGAGCGACTAGGGCTTACATTGAGATCGCGTGCGGAGCTTAATGCCAGTATTCAAAGCATTACGTCCGAGTCGCGCAACTCTGCCAAAGTCCTCGCTGCACTGCCAGTTTTGGTGTGTCTGGTGCTGTTTACCACTGGACGCGAGCATTTTGATTTTCTGATGACCTCGAATGGTGGGCAAATCGTCATGGCCTACGTCGTGGGCAGCATTTTGGGTGGGTTGTACCTGATCCGCCGTATGACTCAGCTAAAGGGATAATTCATGGGGCAATGGTTCGTATCGTCAACCTCGCTTGTCGCTCTGTTGGTCGCGGGTGTGGTGTTGATGTCTGTGTTGCTGTGGTTGTTCTTGTCACAGCAGTCGCAAAGTTGTTGGCAGGCGCAGTGTAAGCGTTACTTAAACCCTGGTAATGATAATGCTGTGATTGAGGCTTCGTCATCGTCATTTCTCGCCGGGCTAGGTGTGTTGTATCCCACTTCTGACAAAGAGAAACAGCGCCTGCAGCAAATGCTGGAGCATGCCGGTATTGCGTCTTCGACTGCCTTAAATTCGGTGCGCGGCGCCAAGCTTGTGCTCGGTTTGTTTAGTGCGAGTGCCGCTCTGATTTGGCAGGCGGTATCTGGAGAACTGCTCGATGCATACACCCTAATGATGACGTTAATCGGTTACGTGCTGGGGTCAAACTTGCCGGAATACTGGTTGCGCCGCCAAGCCAATCAGGCTCAACAGAAGCAGCAGCAAGTCGTGCCTGACGCCATCGACTTGATGGTGATCAGTGTGGAAGCCGGGCTGTCGCTGGAGCGTGCATTGGAGAAAGTCGGTCTGTATTTGCTCGATGTTGAGCCGATGTTGGCGCGACAGTTATTGCGCACTCACGCAGAGATTCAGGTGCGGGGAGAGTCTGCACAGTGTCTGAAAAAGCTGGCGTGGCGCACGGGGCTGAAAGAGATAGAACGTCTCGCCAGTACGCTAGCGATGGCCGAGCGATATGGCTCTCCTTTAGCGGAAACCATGCGTACCATCAGCGCCGATGCCAGACAACTACGCAAAATGGCGTTGCAGGAGCAAGCTGGTAAGTTGCCGGGACGCATTACGCTGATTCAAATGGCTTTCATTATGTTGCCATTGATGGTGCTGATCGTCGCACCGACCATGAACTTGTTATTGGAGAGTTTAAAATGATGACGACAAACCCGACCAAATGGCTGTTGTTGGTCTGTCTAAGCCCTCTGCTATTAGGCTGCGCGACGGCGAGCAAAGTGAAAAAGCAGACTGAAAATAATACTCAAGCACTAGCCGAAGCAGCATTCAATTATGGTCAGTATGGTAAAGCGGAGCAGCAGTATCTTAAGTTGCTCGAGCTCTCACCAGACAATCTCACTTACCAAATGATGTTGGCTCGTAGTCAGTACCGTCAGGACAAGAAAGAAACCGCGATGGCGAAACTGCATTATGTGTGCGCGAATCCGGAGCCAGTCTCTGCGCAGGCGTGCATGTATCTTGGCCGTTACTTGCTTAGCAACAGTCGTGTGACCGAAGCTATCGAGGTGTATAAGTTAGGGCTACCGAAAGCGGACGGTCCACAGGTTGAAGCGCAGCTGCATAACGGCCTTGGTATCGCATTGTTGGGCAGTGATGCCTTACAAGCACGAACGGCGTTACAACAAGCGATGATCCTTTCACCAGATAACCCTCATTTTCGTTCTAACTTGGCGATCAGTTATCTGCATGACAATCAGGTCGAGAGAGCTCGCACTACATTTTCTCCGCTCCTGGCGTATCAGCAGTTACCTCCGCAGGTAGAGCTGAATTTCGCGCTGTTGTTACTGGCAGAAGGTAAAGAAGACCAAGCGCGAGCGTTACTTACTCGTCATTTACCCGCGAGCGAAGTTGAGCGCGATCTGGCTATCCTCAACGCGCGTTTGACGGCAATGCGGAATGCCCAATGAGTCGGTGTCGTTTTCGTCAGCGAGGTGTCATCAGTTTAGAAACCGCACTGCTATTTCCTGCGGTCTTAGCGGTGTTGTTAGCCTTTTTTGATATTACCCGTGTTCATTTGCAATACGGATTATTGGAACACGCGATGCGTAGCTCATTGCGGGTGCTGTTAGCAGAAGACTGGCGCGTTAAACCGTTGAATCCCTCTGTTATCAAACGAATGCTTGACGACAACAGCTACGGTTTTATCGACCAGGTCGAGGTCAGCATCATTCGTTATGACTCGTTGGAAGAGATGCTTCGAGTGGGGAAAGAGCAGGAAGAAGTAGAGGCCAGCGCGTTCTTTCGCCCGAGAGACCCAGTTTTTCAGGTGACCGCGACGCTCTCGACACAAATGGAAATCAGCCCTTTAGCCACGCTATATCCAGAACCCTTGGTGTTTACTAGCACTTTGATTGCTTCACAGGACTTGTTGTTCGATTAACTATGTTTCGATACCCGATTTTTTCCGCGCGTAAACGTTGTTTACAAGGCAGTGTCAGTCTGGAAGTTGCTCTGATCTTGCCGATGTTGCTGACCGTGATTGTTGCGGCGTCAGAAATTCTGACCATCCTCCGTGTGGAGCAACGCTTGGTGAACCTTAACTACAACATTCTTGAAATGGTGGGCAATCGCCGGACGTTGACGATTGAAAATAATATTGCCCAGCTCCCATATTTTAGTGGTTTTGCCGAGCAGCAACTCTCGAACATTGCCAAAGGCAACGTGAGTTTGTCTATCGCAATGCACAATGCAGCGACTAAGGAAACCACGCCAGTGATGGTGAGTTCTGCTTGTATGTTGAGTGGTAAATGGCCTGATTTTGACGTCGGTAGCTTGGTAGAAGTCGCGATCTGCTTCCAGCCTGACGACAGTGTTAGTAGTAACGCAATCTGGAAACTATGGCCAAATGGTCGCTTCCACTCTCATATGATCAGGGAGACGAACTGATGATGGCGCTATCTACATATTCTGTGTCTCGTCGCCATCAGGTTGGCGTGGTGTCGGTGTCGGCGGCGATATTTCTAGCCGGTATGCTGACCTTCTTTAGTTTTGTGTTGTTAGTGGTCGTCACCAGTACCACAGACAGCCGGTTATCTATGCTGGCGGATGCCGTGTTGTACTCTTCGTCTGATAGCGTAAGCGCAGATCAAGATGCCAACCAACTGTTGAACGCTAACGTTAGCGACGATGCAACGGGATTATCGGCACCTCAATCGAGGTTAGATAAGCGTGATGACTTCACCACAGCGACAGTGACCGGAAAAGTTAAGGCGAGTGAGTTAGTACTCAATGAAGAGTTAGTTACAGAAGACTTGATTATACGTCACCAGGCTACCTCCCGATTACACCTGATGACACTAGAAATTGTCATCATGTTGGATGTTTCTGGTTCGATGGAGGGGGCTCCAATGACTCAGGCGATGAACGGATTACGGGATTTTGCTGACATCTTATACGCCGAAGAAAGACGAAATCTGAGTAAAACCATCAGCATAGTACCGGCAACTGGATTGGTTAATGTCGGTTGGCGTCCTAATTTTCTTAAACCTGGTGCGATAGCGATTCCCCGCTCATTACGCACTTTGGCAAAAGAGCAGGGTTGGAAAAACCTGCTAAGTCCATCGGTGCCGGGGCGTTGGCGTGAAGCGATGTGCATGCAGTTGCCAGAGATTCAGTCGGATTTAACCAGCCCAGGAATGTTAAACCCAAGCTGGATACGCAGTTTGGAGCTCGGCCCTAAGCAGCAAAACATTCGCTTCTATCTCGAAACTCACAAGAAGCCACCACTAGGCACGACTTACAAAAATGGCATGCCGTTGCATTCCTATATTCCAACTAAGAACTCACCGTATAACCCAGAGTGGAAGCATATGCATGCGCTGTTTGACACACTTGACTGTGGTGTCAGCAGTGTTCAGTCATACATGTCCAATTATCGTGAGTTTGTGCATGGTTTAGAAACGCTGTATCCGGAAATGAACACAAATAACGCTGAAGGTGTGATGTGGGCATGGCGATTACTGTCTCCAGAATGGCGTGGTGATTGGGATAAAACCAAGGGTGAACTGCCACGAGATTACGGTTTGAAAAGTAATAAGAAAGTCATGGTGCTGTTTACTGATGGTGACCACTTGATTGATCGAGAAGTTCGCGATCGAAAACAAGTGATGTTATGTCGAGAGATGAAGCGAAAAGGAATAGAAATCATCGCGGTGGATTTCAACAATCGCTCACCGTCGATGAAATCCTGTGCCAGCCCGGGTGCTTATTATCAAGCGACCAATCGCACTATTCGCAATGTATTACAACAAGTGGCCACCACACTGAACAAAATTGAATTGGTGGAATAACTACCATTATGAAAGGAACTGTATGTCGTACCGAAAAGAGCAGCTAGAACGTTTACCTGAAAAAATTCAGGGGTTTATTCAGCAATTCTCAACCGCCCAGCTGGGAACCGTAGATTCACAAGGCATACCATTGGCGAGTTACGCTCCGTTTGTTCGTCAAGGCAACGACTTCGTCATGTTATTGAGTACCGTCTCGAAGCATGCTCGTAATCTGCAACAAACGCCGAGAGCGTCGCTGATGTTAGTTGAATCAGAAGATAAGGCGCGTCACTTGTTTGCTCGTGAGCGACTGGTCATAGACTGCGATGTCGTTTGTATTGATAAGCACAGCGAGGAAGCCTCACCGCTTAAGCAACAAATGCAGCAAAAGTACGGCGAGATCGTCGAGCAGTTGTGTGGCATGAAAGATTTTAGCTTCTACCGTTTTGCACCACGCTCAGGTAACTACGTAAAAGGATTTGGTCAGGCGTTTCGTCTGGATGAGAACCTTCAACACGCAGTGCATCAGACGGAAGGCCATACCGAGGAAGAGAAGCAGCTACAACCCGCTTAATTATTGCGAGGGCAACCTCGCATTTTTTCGATAACAATAGCGTAAAGCCGTACTGGCCAAAGCGCAGTGAAATTCAGCCCTTCATTACTACAGATAATCTACAGAATGAATTGGAACATGATTAAAAGATATGCCTTTTTAACTATAGGGGTCAGTGCGACAGGGCTGGGTATGGTTGGTGTGTTTATTCCGTTACTGCCTACCGTTCCTTTTGCGTTACTTGCGCTCTATTGCTTTAGTGTCAGTTCGCCTCGTTTTCAGTCGTGGCTGCTCGCCAGTCGTTTGCTCGGTCCAACGCTGAGAAACATTAAAGAAAATCGTGGCCTAACCATAAAAGAAAAGGTGCGAGTACTGATAGTGGTGTGGTGCTCGATACTGGCGACCGTCGTTTGGTTGCTCGGTGAACGACCATCTGCACAAATTACATTGCTGGTGATTGCCCTTATCGAAACCTACATTATTTTGCGCTACAAGACGCGCGTTGATCCAGTTGAGGAAAATAAATGATAGGTAAGATTCCTCAATCCGCAAAATCTTGGCTTTTGGGTTCTGTCAGCAGTGGCGTGTTGGTTATTCTTGGTTTAGTCGGTCAATATTGGCTGGTGAGCCGAGTGTTCAGTGACAACTTTGAACCGATTGTTCTACAGGTGTTATTGGCGAGTGTGACTTTATTAGCGTTACGCTTTGGTGTGATTATTTTTCATCGTTACTTGGGGGCACAAACGGCGCAGCAAGTGAAGCAGTCAATACGTGAGCAACTGCTTGATAAATTGGCCGCTTTAAAGCCAGCCCAAATGACACCAGAGCTGCGTGGGAAGCTCAATTACCTGCTTGGTGAAGGTGTGGAAGTACTGGACCTATATTGGGGGCTGTTTGTCCCTCAGTTTTTTATCGGTCTGCTTGGCCCTTTGCTAGTGTGTCTATTTATTGCATTCATAGACCCATTTTCTGGCTTTATCTTGCTGTTAATGATCCCTCTAATTCCAGCCATTCTAATGTTGGTGTTTAAACGTTTTGCCAGTGTCAGTGCGACCTATAAGCACAACTTGGCTCTGCTGACGGAGTTGTTTACTCAGAGCTTGCACGGCCTTCCCGTGTTAAAGCTGTACCAGTATTCCAAAATTTGGGGAGCGGAAATTGAACAGCATGGTGAGGCATTACGACGCTCTACCATGTCGCTCCTCAAAACCAATCAACTGGTGATTTTATTGGTTGATCTGTTGTTTTCACTGGGCACGATAGTCGCTGCGTCATTGTTGGCGATTACGCGTTATCAATTGGGTATTCTCGACGCAGCATCAGCAGCTTTTATCATTTTGGCCAGTGTCGAGCTGATACGTCCATTGTCTTTAATGGGAGCGTTCTTCTTTGCCGGTGCGCTGGGGCGAGAAGTGCAGGCTGACGTACAACACATCTTGTCTTTAGACGAAAATGAATCCCACCATCTTACACAGCAAAATCATGCCGTTGTTCTTGATATTCGCGGTTTGACTTATGGTTATCCTCAGCAAGAAAAACTATTTCAGGGTGTCGATTTAAGCGTATACAAAGGTGAACTGGTGGTGCTGCAGGGGCCAAGCGGTTGCGGCAAATCCACCTTGTTCAAACTGATCCGTGGTCAGTTGATGCCCGATGCAGGTGTGATTACCCATCAGCCGATTGGTTACTTACAGCAGATGCCGTATGTGTTTCATCAGACGCTGGAAGATAACTGTCGTATGGCGGCATCCAGTGCTACACAAGATGAGGTGCGTGATGCGCTAAAACAGAGTGCTCTGGATGAATGGCTAGTGCACTCAGACACACTGTCATTGCATCCGGGTGAAGGCGGAAAGCATATCTCTGGCGGGCAGGCGGCTCGGCTTGGTTTATCTCGAGCATTTTTATCCGATCATGCGCTGATGTTAATCGATGAACCGACCCGCCAGTTGGATGAAGTGACCGAACAAAAAGTGATTGATGCGCTGCATCAGCTCAAGCAGCAGGCCGGCGTATTGGTGATCAGTCACTCACCACGACTAATTGCTCAGGCTGATCGAGTCGTAGATGTCAGCCGTTGGCGCGATGTAACTAAAGTAACAAGCTCGGAGGCCTGGGCATGATCAATCAGTTATTAAATCTAGCTAAACCGCACTTAGCTCCGCTTGGTTTGTCGTTGCTTTGTCGGATATTAAATCAGTTAGGCACCATTGCAATCCTCGTTGTCGCGGGGCAATACGCGCAAGAATTATTTATTGGCCAACAACCCGTATCGATTTGGCCACAACTGCTTTGGCCGTTACTTTGGATTGGTATCGGCAAAGCAATCTGTCGTTATGTCGAGCAACTTTCAGGGCATAACGCTGCATTTCGTATCCAAGAAGACTTACGCAATCAAGTGTATTGGCGGCTAGAACAGCAAGCGCCGGACAATATTCACGACCTTTCGACCGGTGACCTCACCGCACGGGTAGTATCGGACATAGAGCGGATCGAAGTCTTCTATGCTCACACCATTGTTCCAGTACTCTCTGCACTGGTGGTGTCGCTGTTGGTGACTGCTTACGGGTATTGGTTAGTTGGTCCAGCGGCAATCGCCTTGTGTTTACTGTTAATGATTGTCGGTGGTGTGTTGCCTGCGTGGCACCTCAGTCGCAGCGCGAAGCTAGGGCAGAATATTCGCGATCAATTTGGTCTGTTGAATACCTTGCTGACCGACGTGGTATCTGGTTTCAATGAAATACAGAATTGGTCAGCGATGGCGTTTTTTCAGCGCAAAGTAACCAAACAAGGACAAGCGCTTCAACGCTTACATAACACCTTAGCTGTCCGCAATGGTATTAAGGATGCGCTGACAGATTTAATCATTGGTAGTGGCTTTATTGCCATGATTGTCTGGGCTTGGTGGCAGGGAGATCCGCTATCGCTAACGGCGCTTTGTTTATATGCGGGCGCTTTCGGTCCGGTGCTAGCGTTGACGAGGACTTTTGAGGACTTGCCTCAGACGTTTCCTGCTTGTCACCGAGTTCTGACTATATTGGAAGCGCAGCCGTCAGCAGCACTTAGTGACGATACTAAAGCTCACGCCAGATCTGATTCTGAGGCTCTACTCAGTGTCACAGGTTTAAGCCATCGTTATAGCCCTGAGGCTGACTGGCTGTTTGAAGACTTATCGCTGTCGCTGACTGCGGGAACGCATTTGGTCATTCATGGGCAAAGTGGAAGTGGCAAGACATCATTGCTGCGTTACTTGGCTGGTATTCATCTTTCCGAGACGACTCCGTTGCGGTTCAAAGGCGAAGCGATTACCTGTTTGAATCGAGAATCAGCTTGGCTGAAAATCAGTTATATACCTCAACAGAGTGTGATTTTTCCCGCGTCTTTGCGCTACAACTTATCTCTAGGTGGTCACTATAGTGATGAGAAACTGATGCAAGCACTACGGTTAGTCTGCTTGGAGCCAATGTTCTTTGCATTATCCGATGGGCTAGATACTGAGTTGGGGCTTAATGGTACTCGTCTCAGCGGTGGAGAAGCGCAGCGGATAGCGTTGGCGAGAGCCTGGTTGCGCGATACGCCCGTTTATTTGTTGGATGAAGCATTCAGTGCGTTAGACAAACAGACCGAGATCGTTATTCGTCAGCGTCTTCGCCAAGATTGGCAAGACAAGTTAGTGGTTGAAGTTGCGCACCAGCCACATGGGCTAAATCCGCACTGTGAACGCAGGCTGATGAAAGATGGTCAACTTACTGCCCTCAGTGACTAAAAGCACATAAACATGCCGGAGTTATCCGGCATTTTAGATTGTCCACGAAGCCTCAATTTAGAGAGAAAGCCGAATATTTTATTGCTCGGCTTTAGCTGTCAATGTAGAACCGTCATAGAATAGCTTGTTGGGAACAACTGGAGGGCTAAATAGATATCCCTGTCCGTAAATGCACCCTTTGTCTGACAGGTATTGTGCCTGTTCTTGCGTCTCAATACCTTCTGCGACGACTTTAAGCGATAAGGTTTTGCCCATAGCGATGATCGCATTAACGATGGCATTGCTGTCGCTGTGACTCGGTACATCTTTCACAAATGAACGGTCGATCTTCAATTTGTTGATCGGCAGACCTTTCAGGTAAGAAAGCGAGGAATAGCCAGTACCAAAATCATCCAAAGATATTTCAATACCGAGTTCTCGCAGTTGATTTAACGACGCAATGGCCTGTTGTGGGTCGATCAACAAAAAGCTTTCGGTGATTTCGATATCCAAATGATGCGCAGAAAAACCAGTATCTTGAAGTATCACCTGAAGCCGGTCGATAAAGTTCGATTGCTGCAGTTGGAGTGCGGATACATTGACGGCCATTCTGCCGAAATTAATTCCAGACTCCAGCCAAGTGTGGCCCTGAATACAAGCTTGCTCGAGCAATCCAAGTAAATGAGTACGATTTGGCAGATTGCTCAACGGGTCATAAAACGCCATTCGCTGCAGCTTTTCTTCATGTGCTTTGCGCACCGAAATGTCTTCAAACACACAGATATAGTTGATCAGCTGATCTGCTCAATCTCGGCAACAATCGCATCATGGTTCTGCTCTGCGGTCGACAACGCACTGTGTTGCCACTGTTCGTTGTCATTGAAGGCGTAGACTTGTCCCTGTGCATGGTTGGCATTACAGCACTGTTGCAGGGCATCTTGCCAGTCTGCTAATGAAGAAGATGGAATATCAAAGCGAAACATAATTAGTACGGCATCCTGAATCGCCCAACGATGTGTTTATAAAAATATAGCTGAGATGGCTATTGGGCTTTGGCTGTATCGTATCCGACCATAAAATAATTCCAAGCGGTAGAAGACGCTTCAGTTCATAAAAATACGAATTGATAACGTCTGTTAGTGAGAGGCATTGGCGGTTTTCTCTTTTTTGCCAAACTTGACCTGCTGAATCACCAGGCCACTGATGATCAATACCAGCCCGATCAGCGTAGAGGGATGAATGTCTTCACCAATAATCGTCGCCAGTAACATCAGGGAGATGAATGGGGAAGCGAAAATCAGGTTACTGATGCGAGCCGTATTCTGGGTCGATTTAAGCGCGCTTAGCCAAAGCACAAAAGTAATCCCCATTTCAAACAGACCGACATAAGTCACTGCCAGCCAACCCTGAGGTGAAATCTGTTGCCAGCTTGCGCCTTCGTAGATGCTGATGCCTATCGTAAACGGAGTGGCGACCAGAAAACCAAGTAACACGCCTACGACCGGATCCGCTTTGTTTTTGGTGTTGAGAATCCAATAACCAGCCCATAACAAGGTTGAGAGCAGCGCCAGTCCTACACCGAGGGGGCTTTCAAAATTTAAGCCGAGGATATCGCCCTTGGTGGCAATCACGATCACGCCAAAGTAACTCAATGCGCATGCAATCCAATCTTTAGCACGAATTTTCTGCCCGAGAAAAACCGCCGCCATGAGCGTCAGGGTAATCGCCCAACTGTAGTTGATGGCCTGAGCCTGAGAGGCTGGAAGCAAGTCATAAGCTTTAAATAGAATCAGGTAATAAGTCAGCGGGTTAATTAACCCCAGCAGCAGGTAATACCAAGGGTTTGACAGAAAGGTATCACTAAGCTGATTTAATTTGCCTTGCACGCCACATACAATGATAAGAGCAATAGCAGAAACGACACTAGCAACACTCAGCATCTGAATCGGAGTGAACTCAGCTAAAGTGAGTTTAAATGCGGTTGCAACCGTTGACCAAAGTAATACTGCTGAGAGCCCAAATCCTAGGGCGCGACGCTCATTCATGATGCCTCTGTATCGTGTTTAAAGGCTCGGCGATAAGGTTTTGAGCGAGCCAAAGGATATTATTTTGAGCAGGTAGTGTATGCGAGGATTTTTCATCCAACAAACTGGACATTTATCCAGTGTCTAAATACCATTGTTATAGAACTAAAACACAGGCTAACTCGCTATTATGCAATGGATTCTTGAGCATCAATCTCTCATTCTCTCTTCTCTTTGTGCCGCAGCTGCCAGTGGCATAGCAGTAGGTTGGTGGGTAAAACAGCGCTTTATCACACAAACTCAATTGCTTGAGCAGCAACTCTCTACAGAAAAACATTTTTATCAACAACAGCTTGAGCAAGTTAACCAGCGCCTGGCTGACGCTCAACAAGAGCTGGATGAACTGGATGACGAGCGCGATAAAGCGGCATTTGAAGTGCGCCAATCACACGGTAAGTTGATGGCGGCAATGGAAAAGCTTCGTTATTTCGAAGCTGTTAAACAAGAACGCCAGCAGTATTTTGATGAACTTGGGAGCATGCGTGAGCAAAAATCGCGTCTGGAAACCCAGCTGCGAGAGCAACAGGCGCGCCATGAGCAAGTGAATCAGTCTAACGCGGAAAAATTACAGATACTGGAGCAAGCAGAAGTACGACTGAAGCAGCAATTTGAGCATCTTGCTAACCAATTATTCGAAGAGAAAACCGCTAAGGTTGATTTACAAAATCGTCAGAGCCTGGAAGGTTTACTTTCGCCATTGCGAGAGCAGCTTGATGGGTTTAAAAAGCAAGTCAATGACAGTTTTAGTCAGGAAGCCAAGGAACGTCATACGTTGGTGCATGAGCTAAAAAACCTGCAACGCCTAAACGAACAAATGACGCGTGAAGCAGTGAACCTAACTCAGGCTCTAAAGGGCGACAACAAGCAGCAAGGTAACTGGGGAGAAGTGGTTCTCGCCCGGGTGTTGGCAGAGTCTGGACTGCGTGAAGGGCATGAATACCAGACACAGGTGAATTTGCAAAATGAAGCGGGCAAGCGTTACCAACCTGATGTGATTGTGCATCTTCCGCAAAATAAGCAAGTCGTGGTCGATTCGAAAATGGCTTTAGTGGCGTATGAGCGTTATTTCAACGCAGAAACCGATGCACAGCGAGACCACGCTTTGAATGCTCATCTTGTCGCGCTGCGTGCGCACATCAAGGGCTTAAGCATGAAGGATTATCACAAGCTGAAAGGCATCCACAGCCTGGATTATGTACTGATGTTTATTCCGGTAGAGCCCGCTTTTCAGGTCGCGATTCAGGCTGATCCAAGCTTAATTAAAGATGCGATGGAGCAAAACATCATATTAGTCAGCCCAACCACGCTGCTGGTGGCACTGCGTACTATTGATAACTTGTGGCGCAATGAACGTCAGAATGAGAACGCGAAACTGATCGCCCAACGAGCGACCAAACTTTACGACAAACTGCGTTTGTTTGTTGATGATATGGAAGGGTTGGGTGGGGCGCTGGATAAAGCCAACCAAACCTATCAGGGCGCTATGAATAAACTCGCTACTGGTCGGGGTAACGCCATCCGACAAGCGGAAGGTTTTAAGCAGCTTGGCGTGGAAATTAAACGTCCTATTTCTTCTGATATTGCCCAGTTAGCACAGAGTGAAGCATTTTCGGAAAATGAATCCCCAAATGAATCGTTAGTAGAAAGACATCCGGCTGAGGATAAAGTAAACTAATTGCCCGCAGTACATTGGGCGACGATATTTGTTAGCAACCGCCCAGCAGTGAAAGTGCTGCCTAAGAGGAATTAGAATGACGGACATAAGCTTGCAATCCAATAATGCATTAGAGAACGAAACCACCCACTTTGGTTTCACTACCGTGGCGAAAGAAGAAAAAGTAACCAAAGTTGCCGAAGTTTTTCACTCCGTGGCAGCGAAGTACGACATCATGAACGACCTGATGTCTGGAGGTGTTCACCGCTTATGGAAGCGTTTCACCATTGATTGCAGTGGTGCTCGTCCTGGGCAGCGAATTCTGGATCTTGGCGGTGGTACCGGTGACCTGACAGCGAAGTTCTCGCGTATTGTCGGCGATCAGGGTCATGTTATTCTGGCGGATATCAATAACTCGATGCTGAATGTCGGCCGCGATAAGCTGCGCGACAATGGCATTGTGGGTAATGTGCATTACGTTCAGGCTAACGCAGAAGAACTGCCATTCCCAGATGATTACTTTGATGCTATCACCATCAGTTTCTGTCTGCGTAACGTCACCGACAAAGACAAAGCACTGCGTTCAATGTTCCGTGTTCTTAAGCCGGGCGGCCGTCTATTGGTGCTGGAGTTTTCAAAACCAATCATTGAACCACTATCGAAAATTTATGACGCGTACTCGTTCCATCTGTTGCCAAAAATGGGTGAACTGGTGGCGAACGATGCGGAAAGTTACCGTTATCTTGCAGAATCTATTCGTATGCACCCAGATCAAGAAACGCTGGAAGGCATGATGCAAGACGCGGGTTTCGAAAACACCAAATACTACAACCTGACGGGTGGTATTGTGGCGCTGCACCGCGGCTTCAAATTCTAAGGGTTAACGGCATGCCATTTGAACCTCTTATAACTGCCGTGATTGAAACGTCGCTGAACACGCTGATTAAAGACGATCCGGCTCTGGGTCGTCGTTTAGCACGTCTTAAAGGGCAGATCATTCAAGTTCACCTTAAAGAAATTAATAAGACACTGACCTTCATTTTCAGTCAGCAAATTGATGTGTTGGGCAGTTATGAAGGGCACCCTGACTGTTATTTGTCTCTCAACCTGAGTGTGTTGCCTGAACTGCGTGATCAAGCCAACATCACCCGACTCATCAAGCAAGACAAGCTTGAGCTTGAAGGGGATATCCAGCTAGCGCAGAAATTCTCTCAGTTGATGACGGATTGCAAACCAGACATCGAAGAGTGGCTGTCGCGAGTGACGGGTGATGTGGTTGCGCATTCAGTTGTGCAGGGGTCAAAAAACGTCGGTAACTTCTTTGTTTCTCAGGCTGAAAAGCACCAGCGTCATCTCGCTCAAGTTGTCACGGAAGAGTGGAAGTTTGCTCCTGCGCCACTTGAAGTCGCGCATTTTTGCGATCAAGTAGATGAAGTACGCAGCCAGGCATCACGAGTGGAAGCTCGCTTGAATACTCTGCTTGATAAATTGGATGCGGATAAGCCTTCGCTGGAGAAACCATGACCCCAGCAGAAATAAAACGCTTATACCACATCGTTAAAGTACAGCTGGAATATGGTCTGGATGAGTTATTGCCAGAGCATCAACTGACGAAAGCGCCGCTTTGGATGCGAAAAAGCCTGTTCTGGATTAAGAACAAACATCCAGAAAAACCACTTGGTGAGCGCCTTCGTTTAGCATTGCAGGAACTCGGTCCCGTTTGGATCAAGTTCGGTCAAATGATGTCGACCCGACGTGATTTATTCCCGCCTCATATCGCTGATCCCCTTGCGTTACTTCAAGATCAGGTTGCCCCATTTGACGGTGAGCTGGCAAAACAGCAGATGGAAAAAGCGTTAGGTGGACCACTCGAAAACTGGTTTACTGAGTTTGATATCAAACCTCTGGCCTCTGCATCTATTGCTCAGGTGCACACAGCGCGATTAAAAGACACTAACCAAGAAGTGGTATTAAAGGTCATTCGCCCGGATATTCGTCCGGTTATTGATTCTGATCTAAAACTGATGCATCGAATGGCGCGTATAGTCGCGGGAGCGATGCCTGAAGCACGTCGTTTGAAACCGGTCGAAGTCGTTCGTGAGTACGAGAAAACACTCCTTGATGAACTGGACCTGCGTCGCGAGGCGGCGAACGCGATTCAACTGCGTCGAAATTTCGAAGGAAGTGAAGAATTATACGTTCCTGAAGTTTTTCCTGACTTCAGTAATGAAACTGTCATGGTTTCTGAGCGAATATATGGCATTCAAGTTTCTGATATAGAAGGCTTGAAAGCAAATGGCACTAATATGAAGCTGCTTGCTGAGCGCGGTGTGAGTGTGTTCTTCACTCAGGTGTTCAGGGACAGTTTCTTCCATGCTGATATGCATCCTGGTAACGTATTCGTTAAACCAGAACACCCGGATAATCCAATGTGGATTGGGTTAGATTGCGGGATCGTTGGTACACTTAATAGTGAAGACAAACGTTATCTGGCGGAAAACTTCCTGGCATTCTTCAATCGTGATTATCGTCGAGTGGCGGAATTGCATGTGGACTCAGGTTGGGTGCCGGCAGATACCAATGTTGACGAATTTGAGTTTGCGATCCGTGTTGTCTGTGAGCCGATTTTCGCTAAGCCATTGTGTGAAATCTCCTTTGGTCACGTGTTATTGAACCTGTTCAATACAGCACGTCGCTTTAATATGGAGGTTCAGCCTCAACTGGTGCTGCTGCAAAAAACGTTGCTTTACGTGGAAGGGCTTGGCAGACAGCTCTATCCGCAGCTCGACTTGTGGGAGACCGCGAAACCATTCCTTGAAGAGTGGATGATGAATCAAGTCGGCCCGCAAGCTTTAGTGAATGCCATTAAAGATCGAGCACCATTTTGGGCGGAGAAGTTACCGGAGTTACCTGAGCTACTTTATGATAGCCTCAAACAAGGTAAGGCAATGAACCAACGCATGGATCAGCTTTATCAGGGCTATCGTCAAAGTAAGCGACAGCAGGCAACCGGTAAGTTTTTATTTGGTGTTGGCGCCACTTTAGTCGTATGCTCGGCAATATTGGTGGATAACGGTTATGAGCAGCTATCGTTCGCCTGCGGAGTTGCAGGTGTCACATTCTGGCTGTTTAGTTGGCGAGCTTATCGTCTATAGACGGTAAACTCTTGAAATAAATTTTGTTTAAAGACCCGAGGTAAAAAGAATGGGTGGTATCAGTGTTTGGCAACTTCTAATCATTGCTGTAATTGTTGTATTACTATTCGGAACCAAGAAACTACGTGGTATCGGTGGTGATCTAGGCGGTGCCGTTAAGGGCTTCAAAAAAGCAATGAGCGATGATGAAGAGACTGCGAAAAAGGCGAAAGACGCTAAAGACGCAGACTTCGAGCCAAAAAGTTTAGAGGAGCAGCAAAAAAAAGAAGCTGCACCTGAAGCTAAAAAAGACAAAGAGCAGGCATAAAACGTGTTTGATATCGGTTTTTGGGAACTGGTATTAATATCTGTTGTTGGTCTGGTCGTTCTTGGGCCGGAGCGTTTGCCTCATGCTATTCGAAGCGTATCGCGTTTTGTCGGTGCGGCTAAGAGTATGGCAAATAACGTCAAAGACGAATTGTCGCACGAGCTGAAAGTCCAAGAGCTGCAAGAAAATTTGCGCAAAGCTGAGCAAATGGGGATGAAAGATTTATCTCCTGAGCTGAAGTCTTCTGTGGAAGAACTGAAGCAAGCGGCGCAATCTGTAAACCGCCCTTACGCGGAAAACACTGAGTCAGACGCTAAACCTGCGAAAGCAGAGCCTACCGTTGAGTCGGTAGAAAAAGCGCAAGATATCAAGGTTACAGCGGCAGATAAGAAAGCCGAATAGTCTCATTAGGAGGAGCTACTAGGATAGGTAGCTCCTTTTTGATCTGGTTTTTATAAAGAGGTTTGCCATGTCTACCGTCGAGCAGACACAACCTTTAATTAGTCATTTGTTGGAGCTTCGCAACCGACTACTGCGTGCAATATTGGCAGTGTTGGTGGTGTTTGTCGGGCTAGTTTATTTCTCTAACCACATTTACGAGTTTATCTCAGCACCTTTGGTCGAGCGTTTGCCCGAAGGGGCGACGATGATTGCGACCGATGTTGCTTCACCGTTTTTCACTCCGCTGAAGTTGACATTGATTGCGTCGGTCTTTATCGCCGTGCCATTTATTTTGTACCAGGTGTGGGCATTTGTCGCACCAGGTCTGTATAAGCATGAACGCCGTTTGATCATGCCATTGTTGTTTTCCAGCTCTTTGCTGTTCTACTGTGGTGTGGCGTTTGCGTATTTTGTCGTATTCCCGCTGGTGTTCGGCTTCTTTACGGCAATTTCTCTTGGCGGTGTCGAGTTTGCCACTGATATTTCCAGTTATCTGGACTTTGTCTTAGCACTGTTTATGGCGTTTGGTATTGCTTTTGAAGTACCCGTTGCGATCATTTTGTTGTGCTGGACGGGGGCAACGACCCCAAAAGAGTTAAAACAAAAACGCCCATACATCATCGTAGCCGCATTTATTGTTGGTATGGTTTTAACACCACCGGATATGATTTCTCAGACTCTGCTGGCTATTCCAATGTGCTTGCTGTTTGAAGTTGGTTTGCTGTTTGCGCGTTTCTATACACGTAAAGATGAGGAAGATGAAGCCGAAGAGTAGTCTTTGTCTCGTAAAAATTGGTCAGTAAAAAAGCGGCTCACCTGAGCCGCTTTTTATTTGTCATCTTGTTGTATTAGGAGTCACTATTTGACTTTGAGTACGTAACCACAGTTTGAGCATACGTATATTTCTTTGACTCCTATTAGCTTCTGAAAAAAAGTTCGGCGTTGACGTTGTAAGTAAATACCATGCTGACACATAAATATTCCTATTTTTGTTATGTTTATTCCAAAAATATATTATGTGATATGCCTTCCAATTTTAACTCTTTATTATGCAATTGGTTTAAAAAGTTGAAATGACCGATACTTTTTTGAAAATGTTAGAGTAATTAGTTTAATAATGTTGACTTTGTTGCATATTTAGGAACTGTGTTTTGCGGGTGGGAGACCTTTATTTTTTACTTAGTCAGTCGTGCTGTAACAAGCCTGGCTCACTCGTTCCCAATGCGTTCTGATAGTGAACGAGCTGTAATGCCATGTAAAACAAGGCTTAGTATCACGGTGCAAGCAACCGTTAACGCAATGAACCTTCCTCCCGCTAAGTCCGCATCTAAAACGATTATTGTGAAAACAATGCTGGCTAAGCCACGAGGACCAAATCAGCCCATAAACCATCGATGACGAGAAGGTACTGAAGTGCCAAGAAAAGAGAGGTAGATAGGGATCATCCGAACCAGCGTTAAACTGAAAAGGGCGTATACAATCATAGTGATGGAGAATAGCCCCAATACCTGACCAACAACCGCTGCGCCAAAAAGAATCCAGGTTAGCATGGCTAATAGTTCAGCGATGCTTTCAGTGGCCAAGACCAGCTTATGAGTATGACGTGAAGCCAGATGACCAAACAGCAGCCCACCTGTGAATGCGGCGATATACCCGCTACCGTGCAGAGTCTGCGCTAATCCGAAGCTGCTAAGGGCAATTGCTCCTACAGTCAGTTGAACCCATACTTCACTCAACCACTCTCTTTTGGCACTCCAGTAAAGGAGTTTGGCACCAATGTAGGCCAGTGATAATCCAACTAGCATTCCGATACCTAACTCTTCCGCAAACACCATTAGGGCATGTTGAGTATTTATCTCAGTATCAGTTGCACTGGTTGCCACCGCAATCAGAAGCAGGAGGATCGGGACGCAAAGGCCATCATTAAGTCCGCTTTCTACGTTTAGCCCTTCACTTACAGGCGTTGGAACCTTGGGGTTTGAGATGACCGATTTACCGAGTGCGGCGTCTGTCGCAGCAAGCATGGTTGCAAGGATGGCGGCTTCAATAATGGATAACACGTCAAACAGAACAACCGCGACGAGTGTGCCCAATATAATCGCACCTGGTAAGCCAAAAATTAGCATTCGGAGCGGATAGACCGCTTTTTGTTTTAACACGGTGAGATTGGAGTGAGCGGCATCTGAGAAAAGAATCAACGCCAATGTCAGGTCGGCAAGCAGCCTCAAATCATTGGCTTCTGCTGATAAACCAATGACCCCAAGCCCACGCTCGCCGAGAAGAAGTCCTAATACGACATAAACAATCGGCCCGGATATGCCGGAATTTTCGATTCGTTTTGCTATCAGGGTATATAAGAAAACAATTCCAGCAAGAATACTGATAACAAAATAGACTTGATCCAAATCCATAAGTACTTCCTTGTACGTAAAGGAGATTTTTGAACAACTTATGGTTCAGTGTAGCAATTGGTATCGAAAATCTTATACTTTGTTGATGGCTAACTTATTGACTAGAAGGTAAATTAAACAGGGACTCGGCATTTTTTGTCGTCAATGCATCTACCTCGTCAATGGTTAAATCTCGTAGTTCAGCGATACGCTGGGCAACCAGAGAGGTATAAGCAGGTTCGTTGCGTTTTCCTCGATGTGGCACCGGCGCTAAATAAGGACAATCGGTTTCCAGGATAACCCACTGCATATCAAGGTGAGGAATGACTTTATCCATCCCGCCATTTTTAAACGTTGATACTCCACCCAGGCCAAGATGGAAGCCTAACTCGTTAATAGCCTGTGCTTCTTCCAAACTGCCGCCGAAACAATGGAATACGCCACGCAAGCGCCCATCTTGCTCCTGACGTAGCAGAGTTAATGTTTCTTCGATGGAGTCACGAGTGTGGATCACAACTGGCAAGTTCATCTCTTTAGCCCAGTTTAGCTGGGTAATAAATGCCATTTCTTGCTCAGCGCGATAGGTTTTATCCCAATACAGATCGATGCCTATTTCGCCCACAGCGATGAAATTATGTTTCTCAAACCAGCCATGAATAATCTCCAGCGTTTGTTCTACATTCTCATCCACATAGCATGGGTGAAGGCCCATCATCGAATGGCAAACATCAGGATAAGCGGCTTCGGTTTCCAGCATAGGCTCAATCGATTCCAGATCGATGTTTGGCAGCAAAATCTTATTAATGCCTTGTTCTCGTGCGCGTTTTACGACTTCATCTCGGTCATTATCAAATTCGCTGGCGTATATGTGCGCGTGGGTATCGATCATGGTTCGTCTCTGTGCTTCGTTTTTGAGGTCTTGTGAGAAGTATACTTGAGTGTGAGGGCGGGGTCATTTTCAGTTTTTTTCCGCGCCTTTTTTCCAGATTGTCACCCGCAAAGTGCATCAAGAGTGATATGATTTTGTCCACCAGATGATTTGATCATCATAACCGTCCAGACAAGGAGAAAATGGTGTCTGTATCAATTCAAGGTCCATTCCCTGCACGCCGTATGCGTCGTTTACGTAAGCATGACTTTAGCCGCCGTCTAGTGGCTGAGAACCAACTTTCTGTTAATGATCTGATTTACCCAATGTTCATTCTGATGGGCAAAGATCGTCGTGAAAGCGTTGAGTCCATGCCGGGTGTAGAGCGATTGTCTATTGACTTAATGCTAGAAGAAGCGCAATACCTTGCTAACCTAGGTGTTCCTGCAATCGCGCTTTTCCCTGTCGTAAACCAGGATGCAAAAAGCTTATGCGCAACCGAAGCCTATAACCCAGAAGGCTTAGTTCAGCGTGCAGTGCGATCTCTTAAAGAGCATATCCCTCAAATCGGTGTGATTACCGATGTTGCGCTGGATCCATTTACCACGCATGGCCAAGACGGCATCATTGATGAAGACGGCTATGTTATGAATGATGAAACGACCGAAGTGCTGGTTAAGCAGGCTCTGTCTCACGCAGAAGCGGGTGCTGATATTGTTGCGCCATCAGACATGATGGATGGACGTATTGGTAAAATCCGTGAAGCGCTTGAAGAAGCTGGCTACATTCATACTCAAATCATGGCTTACTCTGCGAAATACGCCTCAAACTACTATGGCCCATTCCGTGACGCTGTTGGTTCTTCATCTAACCTTAAAGGTGGAACGAAGAAAAACTACCAAATGGATCCGGCGAATATTGATGAGGCGATTCACGAAGTCGCGCTAGATATCAATGAAGGTGCGGACTCTGTCATGGTTAAGCCAGGAATGCCTTATCTGGATGTGGTTCGCCGTGTGAAGACTGAGTTGCAGGTGCCTACGTTTGCTTACCAAGTGTCGGGAGAGTACTCGATGCACAAAGCGGCAATTCTTAATGGGTGGTTAAAAGAGCGCGAAACTGTGATGGAATCACTGCTTTGTTTCAAACGCGCTGGTGCTGATGGCATCCTGACTTATTTTGCCAAAGATGTTGCCGAGTGGTTAGCGGAAGAAAATGCTCAAGCGGCTCAGCACCTGAATCTGTCTAAGGAAGCGACTGAAGAGTAATTATCGCTTAATGAGAAAAACCAGACCGACAATTGTTGTTCGTCTGTATATACCCAAGTAACCTCTGGCGGATCAAATAAGGCTAATTTACATAGCAGTAGTCCAAGGTGCTTGGGTATTTTATTTCTGGAGAAAGAACAATGACAATGCTGATTCGTGAAGGCACGTTGGAAGAGGCTCTTCAAGTCGTCACTCATGTGAAAGAGTTTGCCAATAGAGAAACAATCGAGTCTATGGCGCAGCGGATCGGCGATAAAAATAGCTTGATTCTAGTGGCAGAAAAGAACGGTACCATTTTAGGTTTCAAAATTGGTTACGAATTGGATGACGATACTTTTTACAGCTGGTTTGGGGGCGTTGCGCCTCAGGCTCGTAATGAAGGGGTCGCACAAATGTTGTTAGAGGCTCAGGAAGAATGGGTTGCAGATCACGGCTATAAAACCCTTAAAGTGAAGTCTCGTAACCAGTTTCCGGCGATGCTCAGGTTGTTGCTGAGAAATGACTACCTCATTGAAAAATTTGAAAAAAATGTCAATATTCGCGAATCTAGAGTGCATTTCATTAAAGCGATGTGAAAATAAATGAGATTTTTTCTCATTTAATCATTGACACCTAAATGAGAATCATTATTATTACAACTGTCTTAGGGAATGAGGAATAGTTCACAAGGACGTTGCATGACTTATTAACAGAAGTTGATTAACTGGCGTTGAGAAGGTGATGAAACAGTTTTCCAGAACTTGCACGAACTCTTTTTGACACGACATTGCTCACATTGCTTCCAGTGTAATTTATAGCTTCTTGGTTAAGCAGCTTGATAAAAATTGCTTTACCACTTCTGCTAGGCGACCCAATTGGGTCGCTTTTTTCTTTTCTACGATTTCATTTGACGCAACGATTCATAACTTTTCCACACTGGATGATCATTTTTAGATCGTTGATCTTTTCGTCTATAAATTAATTAATTCAATAATATCAATGGTTTGATTTTGTTATTTTCTATGAATTCTCATCCTGAATAACCAGTGGATAAATAATATAAACAGAGTTATCCACAGGGCGTGTTTGGTTTTAGTGTATCCACTCGAAATATTTACGCGATCTGGATCGAGCGAACAAGATAGATTCGGATCAGTAGTCATGGCATCCTAAGCAGATCTATTAAGTACTGACTTGGATACAGACAATTATGGCAAGTATTCCTGAAAATCCGCTGATTCTTATCGACGGTTCTTCTTATCTATATCGCGCTTTTCACGCCTACCCAGGCACTATGAGTAATGGTGAAATTCCAACCAATGCTGTTTACGGCGTAGTAAACATGCTGCGCAGTATGATGCGTCAGTTTGCGTCTGAACGTATTGCAGTGGTTTTTGATGCTAAGGGTAAAACCTTCCGTGACGATATGTATCCAGAATACAAAGCAAATCGTCCGCCAATGCCGGATGATCTTCGTTGCCAGATCGAACCTTTACACAATGTGATTCGTGCAATGGGCTTGCCATTAATTTGTGTTCCTGGCGTAGAAGCGGATGACGTGATTGGTACTTTGGCTCACCAAGCTTCGCAGAAAGGTATGCCAGTATTGATCAGTACGGGTGATAAAGACATGGCGCAGCTGGTGGATGATAACATCACCCTGATCAACACCATGACCAACGTTGTGATGGATCGCGAGGGTGTGATTGAGAAGTTCGGCATCCCGCCGGAGTTGATCATCGATTACCTGGCGTTAATGGGCGATAAAGTCGATAACATTCCAGGTGTACCTGGTGTGGGGGACAAGACCGCAACCGCATTGCTGCAAGGTATTGGTGGCCTGACGAAGCTTTACGAAAACTTAGATGATATTGCCCCATTGGGCTTCCGTGGTTCAAAAACCATGGCGAAGAAGCTGGTCGACAATAAAGAAAATGCGATGCTGTCGTACGAACTCGCTACCATTAAGCTTGATGTTGAGCTGGAAGAAACTCCGGAATCACTGCTCAAAGCAGAACCAAGCAAAGACGAGCTGATCAAGTTATATGGTCAACTGACGTTTAAGTCTTGGTTAAATGAGCTGTTAGAAGGCGGCTCAGGCGCTGTAGAAGCGGTCGAAATGGCTGGGTCTGCACGGGCATCGTCTGCGTCTTCTCATGCTGAGATGGAAACGTCAGCGGTGACGATTGATCGCAGCCAGTACGAAACCATTCTAGACGAAGCGTCTTTTAATACTTGGTTAGAAAAATTAAAAGCCTCTGACTTGTTTGCTTTTGATACTGAAACCGACAGCCTCAACTACATGGTGGCAAATTTGGTTGGTCTGTCGTTTGCGGTAGACGAAGGCATCGCTGCTTATGTTCCTGTCGCTCATGACTACCTTGATGCACCGCAACAGCTAGACCGTGACTGGGTGTTAGAGCAGTTAAAACCTATCTTAGAAGATGAGTCACAAGCCAAAGTCGGTCAGAACCTGAAATACGACGCCTCCGTATTAGCTCGCTACGATATTGAGATGAAAGGGATCAAGCACGACACCATGTTAGCGTCTTACGTGTACAACAGCGTAGGTGGCAAGCATGATATGGACAGCCTGGCTCTGCGTTTCCTTCAGCATAGCTGTATTTCATTCGAACAGATTGCAGGTAAAGGTAAAAAACAGCTGACCTTTAACCAAATCGAACTTGATCAAGCGGCGCCATACGCAGCAGAAGATGCGGATGTGACGCTTCGTCTACACAACCGTCTGTTTGCCAATATTGAACAAGACGACAAGCTAAAGTCGGTCTACGAAGAGATCGAAATGCCACTTGTGCCTGTCATTTCTCGTATTGAACGTACCGGCGTTTTGATTGACGACATGAAGCTGGGTGCTCAGTCAGTAGAAATCGCCGCACGCTTGGAAGAGCTTGAGCAAAAAGCGTATGAAATCGCTGAGCAAGAGTTCAACATGAACTCGCCAAAACAGCTGCAAGCGATCTTGTTTGAAAAAATGGGCTTACCAGTCGTTAAGAAGACACCTTCTGGCACGCCTTCGACCAATGAAGAAGTACTGCAAGAGTTGGCATTAGATTACCCGCTACCAAAACTGATTCTGGAATACCGAGGTCTGGCGAAGCTTAAATCGACTTATACCGATAAGCTACCGAAGATGATTAACCCAACAACAGGACGCGTGCATACCTCTTACCATCAAGCGGTAACAGCAACGGGTCGTTTGTCATCGACCGATCCAAACCTACAAAACATCCCTATCCGTAATGAAGAGGGACGTCGTATTCGTCAGGCATTTGTCGCGCCAACTGGTTACAAAATCCTGGCGGTCGACTATTCGCAAATCGAACTGCGCATTATGGCGCATCTGTCTGGCGACCAGGCTCTGCTTGATGCATTCCGTGATGGCAAAGACATCCACGCTGCCACCGCCGCTGAAATCATGGGTGTAAGTATTGAGCAAGTGTCTAATGAGCAGCGTCGCCGAGCGAAAGCGGTAAACTTCGGCCTTATCTATGGTATGAGTGCATTCGGCTTAGCGAAACAGTTGGGTATCCCGCGTGGAGAAGCGCAAACGTACATGGATACATACTTCGAGCGCTACCCTGGTGTGATGCAATATATGGAAGACACACGCAGCACTGCGGCTGATCAAGGCTATGTGGAAACTATCTTTGGTCGTCGTTTGCACCTGCCAGAAATTAAATCTCGTAATGGCATGCGTCGTAAAGCGGCGGAGCGTGCTGCGATCAATGCACCAATGCAAGGGACAGCAGCAGATATTATTAAGAAAGCGATGTTGCTTGTTGACCAATGGATTCAGTCTGAAGGTAACGGCCGAGTGAAGCTTTTGATGCAAGTACACGATGAACTGATATTTGAGGTTGAAGAGTCATCATTGTCCGAAATTGAAAGTAAAGTACAGAAATTGATGGAATCTGCAGCAGAGCTGAAAGTGCCTCTTGTTGCAGAAGCTGGTCATGGTGATAACTGGGATCAGGCCCACTAGTCATTTTTAAATCGATTTGTCTATTTTAATATGAGCCAGCGCACAAACGCTGGCTTTTTTTTGCGATTAAAAAAGCTGGGCCAATCTGAGCGTTAGTGTCATTTAATAAAAGTTTAATGAAAAAAAACTACAAAAATTCTTTGCAATTATGACCAATTGTTGTACATTAATACTCGTAGGGTACAGAGGTAAGATGTTCTATCTTTCAGACCTTTTGTTTCACGTTATTGGATTAGGCTGATTCAGCCGCCCCAGTCAGTTTTTGACTGGGGCGTTTTTTATTGGGCGAAAGAAAAGTTTTTATAGAACAGTTGTTTATCTTGTTTTCGACCTTGTTCTCTACTTTCCTATTTATAACTCCTTGCTCAACCTCACTTTTCTTTCCTATTGGCTTGATATACATCCTGTAAATTTACGCCAGTCACACTATGATTTTTTCTTTTAAGAAACTAAGTTATTGATAACGACAAAGCTTTGTCACCTAACTGTTTGAATTTATTTGTTTTTGGTGTGATCGCTAACTTTTACTGGGTGAAAGTGGGGCATTTTAATACTATTGAAATTGTTTGCTCGTTCAGTAATGCTCTCAGCATAATAACAACTACCAAGTTTTCTCTCCCGTTATCCCTGCCAGGAAGGTGGGGATTTTTATTTCTGTCATTTCTTTTCTGATTCGTTAGAGAAACAAAAGCCCCACCAACGGGTTGGCAGGGCTATGTCAAAAACATTTAACAAAAATTGTTAATTATTCTTCGTTGTTTTCTGGTGTTTCTAATTCGTCTTCTTCAATTAGATGTGCCAGTGCAGGCGCAAACCAAGTGTCCAGTTTGGCACGCAGCTGATCAACACCTAACCCTTTCAAAGAAGAGAATACGTCCACATCGACATCACCACCGAAAGTTTCAACTTGCTTACGAATCTTAAGGAGTGTCTGTTTACGAGCACCGCTTTTTAGTTTGTCTGCTTTGGTTAGCAGTACTTGCACAGGAATACGGCTGTCGATGGCCCAGAAAATCATTTGCTGATCGAGATCTTTCATTGGATGGCGAATATCCATTAGCACCACCAGGCCTTTTAGGCACTCGCGTTTCTGCAGGTATTCACCCAAAGATTTCTGCCACTTGTTTTTCATTTCTACCGGAACTTGAGCAAATCCATATCCCGGTAGATCGACAATGTGACAACCTTCTTCTACCTTGAAAAGGTTGATTAACTGGGTACGACCCGGCGTCTTTGATGTCTTGGCTAAACTTTTCTGGTTAGTCAGACGGTTAAGTGCACTCGATTTACCAGCATTTGAGCGTCCTGCAAACGCAATCTCGACACCTTCGTCCTCCGGCAAGTGGCGAATATCGGGTGCGCTGGTGATGAAATGCGTATTTTGGTAATGAATTTTTACGCTCACTGTTAACTCCATCTCGACTTTGTGTAGTCGATTGATTACTTTTTTGTGAAAATGTGTAAAATAACCGTGCTCGGCATGAGGTCGCCTATTGTACCATGAGTGTACACGGTATGTTCACATTCCGTGGTACTGGAAGCTTGATAATTATAATGGAATGTCATGAAGAAATTAGCGCTAATTTTGAGTGTTTTAGCCAGCTGCTCAGTATGGGCCCAAGGTAGTATTGAGGCTGGTAAAGCAAAATCACAAACCTGTGTCGCCTGTCATGGTGCAGATGGCAACAGTGCAATCGCAATGTACCCTAAACTCGCTGGCCAACACGCTAAGTATCTTGAAAAACAGTTACAAGATCTTAAGCTAGGTATGACAAGCGGTGGTAAGCAAGGTCGTTACGATCCCGTCATGAGTGGTATGGCAATGCCGCTAAGCGATGAGGACATTGCCGATCTATCCGCATACTATGCTTCTCTGCCAACGTCAGAGAACTCAACGCCTGAAAATGTCGTTGAGCAAGGCAAAGTGCTTTACACTGCTGGCGACGCAGAGCGTGGCTTAACAGCATGTATTGCGTGTCACGGTGCGCGTGGTAACGGTACTGAGCTTTCAGGTTTCCCTAAAATTTCTGGTCAGCATGCTGACTACATCAAAGCTCAGTTAACAAAATTCCGTGATGGTAGCCGTGGTAACGATATGAATGCCATGATGCGTGACATCGCAAAGAAAATGACAGATGAAGATATTGAAGTTCTGTCGCAATACGTTGGCGGTCTGCACTGATAACTGATACCCCTACATAGTTCGAGCAATGTTTAACAAAATGCCCCGGCGAATACGTCGGGGCATTTTTGTTAGTGATGCCGCTCACACCCGATGTCAGCGGCTAAATAGATATCTAGCTCGGTCGTTTGTAAGACATTTGCCATACTTGATGCTGCCTTTTACTCGCAGTTTTTATTAAATTAATGATTAGTAACATTTTTGTTTAGCGACTGAAAAAATGATGCGGTTTTTTTCTGTGCTCGGCTTGTGGCAAGGTTTGATCGGCGTAAAGTAGCAATTGTTCACAGGGGGTGAGCAAAGGGAAGTTCAGACCAAGGTTTCGGTCTCAGGGATTCAAGCTAGGGATGCTTGGTAATTGCAAAAGGATTTGGGTAGGCAAGGAGCCTGCCGGATAAGGATGGTCATCTCGTCTGACGGTTAAGACAGTGAAAAGGATCAGGCACAGGAAGTTGCCCAGAAGACAGGACGTTAATGGATAGCCAAAATTCATCAGGAAGATGAAAAACAACACTTTTTGGCAAGGAAAGCTCGAAAAACAAAAGGATTCTTGGTGCACTCAATGCGTGCAACACAGTTTCGCCACGCAAGGTGGCATTAGAAAGCGACAGTCTGACTGTCGCTTTTTTTATTTCTCTCTTGCAACGAGTTTTATGTTTAAATTCTCTCAGAAGACGATGTCCTATCCGAATCAGAGTTTTTTAACAAAAATTGATGAAAAAACACTCACCAACACTCCAATCTGAGTTCAGTTTCTGGTATGTTTCGCATCCCTGTTTAAGGAAGTCACCATGCATACCTGTCCTTTATGCCACAATCAGCACACTCAACACTATTATGAAGATAAGCGACGTGAATACCTTCAATGTGAACAGTGTCGTTTGGTGTTTGTAAATCCAGACCAACGTTTGGATGCAGAGACCGAAAAAGCTCACTATGATTTGCATGAGAACGATCCCGGAGACATGGGATATCGACGTTTTCTGTCACGCATGGCTGACCCGATGACAGAGCGAATTTCTCCACAATCGAACGGAATCGACTTTGGTTGTGGTCCGGGCCCGACACTTTCTCTAATGTTAGAGGAAGCGGGGCATAACATGGCGTTATACGATCTTTATTATCACCCTGATACATCGGTGCTAGAAAAGCAGTATGACTTCATGACAGCGACAGAGGTGATTGAACACCTCTACCACCCAGATATGGTGTGGAAGCAATGGTTGAATTTAGTTAAGCCTGGGGGCTGGATTGGCCTGATGACAAAAATGGTCATCGACGCAGAGGCCTTCAAATCATGGCATTATAAGAACGACCCAACGCATGTGGTGTTTTTTAGCCGTGAAACGTTCCAGTTCCTGGCAGAGCGGGATAAGCTCGAACTTGAATTTATTGGTAATGATGTAATTTTACTGAGGAAGACCCAGTAATGAGCCGTAGTAAAAAATCTAGAAAGCCGGGTGCAGCAGGCGCACCTGAACCTTTTGTCACTCGTAACCGTACAGAATCTGATGTCGAAGGCCGTTTACGTAAGCGTGCGAAAAAGCGCAAAGGTTTGAAAACAGGTAACCGTAACTCGGAAGCTAACGAACAGAAGCAACGCGCAGCTGCACAAAATCGTGACCCACGATTAGGCAGCAAGAAGAAGATTCCTCTCGTTGTTGAACCTGCGAAGAAGATGACCAAGCAAGAGCGTCGTCTGTCTGCGGAGCAAGAACTAGAGATGCTGGAAAACGATGCACAATTGAATGTGTTGTTGGATCGTATCGAGTCGGGTGAGAATCTGGGTACAGGTCTACAAAAATACGTAGACGAGAAGCTGGATCGCATCGAGAAGTTGATGGACCAACTTGGTCTGTTAGAACCTGAAGAAGAAGAGGACTTTACTGCTCCTGCTGCGAAAGGTTCTCGTAATGACGATGATCTTCTTGCGGATTTCGATGATATCAACTTTGACGACTACAAAGGATAATTAAGCGATGAACGTAACCTTATTAGCAATTGCAGGGTCGGTGATCATCATCGCTCTGGCTTCTTATGCAGGTTACCTTCTGCTTCAATTGAAAAAGCAAAAGGAATTGCAGCTGAAGCATCAAAAACTGGCGATTGATAAACGTAACGCCAACATTTTTGAGAATGTGCATACCTTGTGTCAGGCAGGCATTCAAGGCCAGTGCGACTTGTCGGAAATTAGTATTCGTGTTTACTGCATCATGGACTATGTTCAGGGTGAAGATCGCATTGATTTCGATAAAACGTATCCTGCAATTTCTGAGCTTTACCATATTGTGAAAGATATGGCGCGTGGCGAAGACCGCCAGCAACTTGCCAAAAAAGAGCGTATGCAACAGAACTTGGCTCGCCAAAAAGCGGAAAGTCGCTTAACCGAGTCGATCATTGAAGAGCTCGAATTGTTGAAGAAAAACGTCCAGCCACTGAATAATCAAATTAATATTCAGATGATCTAGCCACCAGAAAGTCACTTGATTGCTTGAATCCGCTTTTACCCCAGTGATGCTTATGGCCTCTGGGGTTATCGTGATCACGCTAGCATTTCTTTGGTTTTATAATTAAAAAGCCACAAGCGATTACCGCGGTTATCATGATCGTGTGGCAAAATAGATAGATCTGGATACTGGGTGGCGGTTTTCGTCACCCTAACATTTAACGGAAAGTACCACCATGTCGAATCAACACACTGAATCGAAACAACAAATCGTTTGGGATCAAGCAGTATTGGATAAGTACAACTATTCCGGTCCTCGCTACACGTCATACCCAACAGCATTAGAGTTTCATGAAGCATTTACCATTTCTGACTATGACATGGCATGCGCTCAGTACCCTGATCGTCCGTTGTCGTTGTATGTTCACATTCCGTTCTGCCATAAGCTTTGTTACTACTGCGGTTGTAACAAGGTTATTACTCGCCATTCGCATAAAGCCGATGAGTACCTTGATGTTCTAGAGCACGAAATTCGTCAACGCGCATCTTTGCTGGTGGGCAGAACAGTAACCCAACTGCATTTTGGTGGTGGTACACCAACGTTCCTATCTGAAAAACAGATCACACGCGTGATGAATTTGCTTCGTCAGGAGTTTTTCTTCAGTGATGATGCTGAAATCAGCATTGAAGTCGACCCGCGAGAAATTGAACTCACTATGCTGGATCACCTGCGAAGCGAAGGCTTTAACCGCTTAAGTATCGGTGTTCAGGACTTTAACAAAGAAGTTCAGCAACTGGTCAACCGTGAGCAGGATGAGAAGTTCATTTTTGATATGGTGGCACGTGCGAAAGACTTAGGCTTCCGCTCGACAAACCTGGATTTAATCTACGGCTTGCCGAAGCAGACCAAAGCGTCTTTTGCTAAGACACTGGAGCAAGTGCTTGAAATGTCGCCGGGTCGTCTCTCGGTGTTCAATTACGCTCACATGCCGCAACTTTTTGCCGCGCAGCGTAAGATTAAAGATGAAGATTTGCCACAAGCTGAAGAAAAGATGGCGATTTTACAAGACACCATCGCAACGTTGACCGATGCAGGCTACCAGTTTATCGGTATGGATCACTTCGCTAAGCCCGATGATGAACTAGCGGTCGCGCAGCGAGAAGGTGTGTTGCATCGCAACTTCCAGGGCTATACAACTCAGGGTGAGTGTGACTTAGTCGGCTTTGGCGTGTCGGCGATCTCGATGATTGGTGACGCTTACGCGCAGAACCAAAAAGAGTTGAAGAAATACTACGCTCAGGTGAACGAACTGCGTCATGCGCTTTGGAAAGGCGTCTCGCTGGATGAGGATGACTTACTACGCCGCGAAGTGATTAAACAACTGATCTGTAACTTTAAGCTGGATAAAAAAGCCATTGAGTCGGAGTTTAAGGTTACGTTTAATCAGTACTTCAAAGAAGACTTAGAGCTGTTGCAAACCTTCATTAATGACGAGCTGGTCGAAGTAGATGATAACGAAATTCGTGTCACTCTACGTGGTCGTCTTCTGATCCGTAACATCTGTATGAGTTTCGATAAGTATCTCCGTGCGAAGGCTCGTCAGCAGCAATTCTCCCGCGTGATATAGAGCCCGAGATATTCCGGATTCAAAAAATGCCAGCAAATGCTGGCATTTTTGTGTCTAATTGCTGCGATTATACGCGATCTTGTACTTTTTCTGTCAGCTCTGCTTTTTCGGCGTCTGACAGGAATGCTAATTCGAGGCCATTGATTTGCGCTTGGCGAATCTGTTCTTGGCTTAAACCTGCAGCTGGTGCCGCGACTTCGTATTCGTAAGGCAGTTCAATACCTTCAACCGCTGGATCATCAGTGTTTAGACATGCAAGAACACCATGTTCAAGGAACTGTTTTAGCGGGTGATTCGCAAGAGAAGCAACGGTGCTGGTCTGAATATTCGATGTCAGACAAGACTCAATACCGATACGGTGCTCCGCTAGGTAGTCCATCAACTTTGGATCTTCCACCGCTTTAACACCATGGCCAATTCGCGTTGCCCCTAACTGGTTGATCGCTTGCCACATGCTTTCTGCACCAGCGGCTTCACCAGCGTGTACTGTGACGTGAAGACCCGCATCTCGTACTTGTTTAAAGTGAGAAACGAAACGATCACCAGGCTGTCCCAGCTCGTCACCGGCAAGGTCAACCGCCACAATGTGATCTTTCTGACTAAGAATGCCGTCCAGCTCTTGTTGGCACGCATCGATACCGAATGTACGGCTCATGATACCAATCAAATTGGCTTTTACGCCGAAATCACGCATCCCCGCTTGCACACCATCGACAACCGCTTCGACAACACCGGCTACTGGCAGATTGTGTTTCATTGCCATGTAGTAAGGCGAAAAACGTAATTCTGCGTAATCTATTTGAGCGTTTAGCGCATCCTCAACGTTCTCGTAGGCGACGCGACGACATGCATCCAGATCACCCAGTACTGCTACGCCCCAGTCCAGTTTAGAAAGGAAAGCAACAAGAGAGGGCTCCGCTTCGACAATCTGAACGTGTGGTGTTAGAGATTCAACGTCGTACGCAGGCAGTGCCATGCCAAATTTTTGGCCAAGATCTAGGATGGTCTGGGTACGGATGTTGCCGTCTAGGTGGCGGTGCAAATCGGTGAGAGGAAGGTGCTTAGTTATCATTATGTCGATCCGGATAGTTATGAACTGGAACAAGGCCCAAACATCATCTGTGACAATACATGGGGAAGATTTGCAATTAAGTATAATGAACAGTTTGGTCGATTGTCAGTAGAGCGTGACCAGGAAATCAGCGATTATCGTTGTTTTCTACTTCATGTTAACTAAATGTGTTGAGGGTTCGTCCTATTGCATGGAGTGACATTAATGATAGCCAGTCACGGATGATCACTTATCGAGCGTGAGCACTGAGATCGATATTCCTGATTCTGTTGATATGGATAAAAGAGTGGGCGAGATAGCCGCATTGCGGCAATACTGGGTTTGGTAAAGGAGGGAGCTCGGGCCAGAGATGACGCCAGATGGGCCGTCATCTCGTTGAGTAGCTGAACTTACGTAGGCATAACATACATAGAACCGGGTCTAAGCATGCCGCTTTATTACCCTCACTCTCAGTATAATTCTTTTAATTTTCTAGTCAGAGTATTACGCCCCCAACCTAAGACTTTTGCCGCATCTTGTTTGTGGCCTTTCGTGTGTTCTAACGCGGCTTCCAACAAAATACGTTCAAATTCTGGTAATGCGTAAGCAAGCAGTTCTTTATCTCCTGCTGCTAATGATTGTCGTGCCCAGTCCGCCAGTTGTTCTTGCCAGCTGCCTTGTGTAGAGCCTGAAACGGTTTTCTTCTCTTGCAGCAGTTCTGAAGGTAAGTCGTTGGGTAAAACTTCGCTACCGCTGGCCATCACCGTTAACCAACGGCAAATGTTCTCTAGCTGACGGACGTTGCCCGGCCAGTCCAATCGGTTAAGAATTTCTACCGTAGAAGGGTGCAGTGTTTTGGTTTCTACGCCAAGCTCGTCTGCGGCGCGCAATAAGAAGTGCTGAGTTAGCTTTTCGATATCCTGCTTACGTTCACGCAGCGCCGGGATTTGTACGCGTATGACGTTCAGACGGTGGAACAAATCCTCACGAAAATCACCTTCATGAACCAATCTTTCCAGGTTCTGGTGAGTCGCGGCCACGATACGTACATCGACACTGATTGGTGAATGACCACCGACGCGGTAAAATTGGCCATCAGCCAGCACACGCAATAATCGCGTCTGAATATCCAATGGCATATCACCGATTTCATCCAGAAATAGCGTACCGCCATTGGCTTGTTCGAACCGGCCTTGGCGAACATTGTTCGCGCCAGTAAACGCGCCTTTTTCATGGCCAAACAGTTCAGACTCAATCAGATCTTTTGGAATCGCGGCCATGTTCAGTGCGATAAAAGGTTTGTTAGCACGAGGGCTATGGCGATGCAGTGCGTGGGCGACCAGTTCTTTACCTGTGCCTGATTCACCATTGATTAATACTGAAATTGAAGAGCGGGAAAGACGGCCAATCGCGCGAAACACTTCCTGCATCGCTGGTGCTTCACCGATGATTTCTGGTGTTTCGGCAGGGATGTCTTCTGGTGACAACTGCACACGTTTATTTTCATGACTGTGAGCAATAGCGCGCTCGACCAAAGTCAGGGTTTCATCGATATCAAACGGTTTTGGCAGGTATTCAAACGCGCCTTTTTGGTACGCGTTTACGGCTGCGTCCAAATCGGAGTGAGCTGTCATAATGATGACTGGCAAGTCCGGATAATCACGCTGCACTTGTTTCAGCAGCTCGAGACCATCGATGCCCGGCATGCGTATATCTGAAACCAGAACGTCAGGGACTTCACGCTCTAATGCCATTAATACGCTTTCTCCATCAGCGTAGGTTTCGCATTTTATATTGGCTGAAGACAGGGTTTTTTCCATTACCCAGCGAATTGAACTGTCGTCATCAACGACCCAAACATATCCTTTACTCATCTACTAGTCCTTGCAGCAAAACCGTAAAACTGACCCATAGCTAAACGCTAAGTTTGGTCAGATCGGCAAATAAATTGTGAAATTGGTGTGGCCAGGCCAGCTCTCAACATCGATTTTTCCGTTGTGCTGGTCGATCAGGTTCTGTGAAATAGACAGCCCGAGTCCGGTACCGCCTTCTCGGCCACTGACCATTGGGTAAAACAGGGTGTCTTGTAATTCAGGTGGAATGCCCGGTCCGTTATCGGTGATCTCTATACGCGCGGCTAATTTACAGCGCTTACCATGAATATTGGCTTGGTGCACTGTTCTGGTGCGAATGGTAATTTTACCGTGTTCTTGAGCCGCCAGAATTTGTGCCGCATTGCTGACGATGTTCAGCATGGCTTGTTCTATTTGGTCCGCATCCATCAAAATCTCTGGCAGGCTTGGGTCATAATCACGCTCAATGGTGATAGAGTGTTGAGACTCCAGCTCGACCAGTTGGCGTACTTTTTCCAGAACCTGATGGAGGTTTTCTTGGGTTTTTTTACCTGGCTTTTGCGGGCCAAGTAAGCGATCGACCAAGGCTCTCAAGCGATCGGCTTGCTCGATAATGATATGGGTATATTCCGTTAATGATGGCTCTGGTAACATTTTTTCCAGTAGCTGTGCTGCCCCCCGCAGCCCACCTAATGGATTTTTAATTTCATGTGCCAGACCACGCACCAACAGTTTCGCGGCTTGCTGCTGTGCGTGTTGGTTTAGCTCTTGCGTCAGTCGGCGTTGCTGGTCAATCTTTCTCATTTCAACCAACAGCATCAACTGCTTTGCCCAGGTTATTGGACTTACCGTCACTTCCAGCATCAAGGGCTTTCCATCGACAATGAAAGTGACATCGCTATCGGTGATGCTTTGACCACTTTGCAGTGGTTGAGTGAGCAGTGCCAAATCCATCGATGCATGTTGGATAAGTTGAGACAATGACTGCTCGACAATGCGTTTAGCACTTTGTGAAAACAACAGTTCTGCTGCTGGGTTGGCATAACGGATTGCCAAACCATCATCGAGAATCAGCGTTGCTGTAACCATATTGTTGAGAATGGCACTAGGAAGATTGGTATCCACATTATGTCCTTGTTTGCGTTAAGATCGTGCGACGCACAATAATGGTGCAATAGAACATTGAGTATGGCCAATAAAACTAACAAGAAAAAGTGAAAAGCTTCATTGTGATGCTATTTTTTCACTAAAAATTCTAATTTGCCCCGTTTGCGGTCGGCTTGATACTAGCTCTATGTAAATGCACCGTTATAGGGCTAGATGATGCAATAAGCTTGCCGCTTCGCTTGGCATGAACTGAAAGAGTGTGAGTCCCTCGGTCAATATCACTTAACTGCCAATTCAGGCGTGTTTGCGGTGCCCCGTAAGGCTTTCCATCAAGGAGAAGTTGTAACTGTTCTCCGATCCCGAGCTTACGGTTGGCTTCGAGTTGAATACTAATCCGCCCTCGATTGCTGCGCAGCGTTTCATCATGTTGGGGACTGAGCATAGTCAGCTGTAAAGGTTGGGGTTGTGCTGGTTGAGTTTGGGGCGTTGTCTCTGTTTCTTCTGTCTTCTGATTCATTTGTGGTGCAAGCGACTCGGTACTTTCGACTTCAGGAGCTGGAGCTGAGGCTTCCAAATTGGGCAGAACAATGGCCTTTGCACCCTGACTAGGCGTGTCACTGAAGTGAATCACACCATTTTTATCAACCCAGGTATACGCGACTTGTGCAGATACAACGGGGATAATCGCTACGCTACTGAGAGCGCACAGCAATGCAATAAGCTGAACTTTCATGGCTCACCTTCTCTTGACCGATATTTTCACGTTTTAGATTGCTTAGCCTCTTGGTACAAATAAGAAGAGTCTGAGCGTTTTTAATTATTCTCCCATGTTAAACGGCGGTGATTGCCTGACGAATACAAAAAAGGCCCGCCTGCGAGGCGAGCCTGATAATTTGCTACTGTGTTTACATTTTACACAGTCTAAACCTTATACAGAGTAGTAAAGTTCGAACTCAACTGGGTGAGTTGTCATGTTTACTTTTTCAACGTCCTGAGCTTTAAGGTCGATGTAAGAATCGATAAAGTCATCAGAGAATACGCCGCCTGCAGTTAGGAACTCACGGTCAGCATCTAGTTCTGCTAGTGCATCTTTCAGTGAGTATGCAACAGTTGGGATTTCTGCTGCTTCTTCAGCTGGTAGGTCGTAAAGGTCTTTATCCATTGCTTCGCCTGGGTGGATCTTGTTCTTGATACCGTCAAGACCAGCCATTAGCATTGCTGCGAAACATAGGTATGGGTTTGCTGCTGGGTCACCGAAACGAACTTCGATACGACGTGCTTTAGGGCTTGGTACCACTGGGATACGGATAGAAGCAGAACGGTTACGAGCTGAGTAAGCTAGCATAACTGGTGCTTCGAAGCCTGGTACAAGACGCTTGTACGAGTTAGTTGATGGGTTAGCAAATGCGTTGATTGCGCGAGCGTGCTTGATGATACCGCCGATGTAGTAAAGTGCCATTTCAGATAGGCCGCCGTACTTGTCACCTGCGAATAGGTTAACGCCGTCTTTTGCTAGAGATTGGTGAACGTGCATACCAGAACCGTTGTCGCCAACTAGTGGCTTAGGCATGAATGTCGCTGTTTTACCAAATGCGTGAGCAACGTTGTGAACAACGTACTTGTAGATTTGGATTTCGTCAGCTTTAGTTGTTAGCGTGTTGAAACGAGTCGCGATTTCGTTCTGACCCGCAGTTGCAACTTCGTGGTGGTGCGCTTCAACAACTAGACCCATTTCTTCCATGATTAGACACATAGCAGAACGGATGTCTTGAGATGAGTCAACTGGAGCTACTGGGAAGTAACCGCCTTTAACGCCAGGACGGTGACCTTTGTTACCTTCTTCGTAATCAGAACCTGTGTTCCATGCCGCTTCTACGTCATCGATCTTGAAGAAAGAACCTGACATGTCAGTTGCGAATTTAACGTCGTCAAACAGGAAGAACTCTGGCTCAGGACCGATAAGTACAGTATCTGCAACACCAGTTGAACGCATGAAGTCTTCTGCGCGTTTTGCGATTGAACGTGGGTCACGATCGTAACCTTGCATTGTCGCAGGTTCTAGAATGTCACAACGGATGTTTAGTGTTGCGTCTTCAGTGAAAGGGTCAAGCACAGCTGAAGATGCGTCCGGCATCATTACCATGTCTGATTCGTTGATACCTTTCCAGCCAGCAACTGATGAACCATCGAACATTTTACCTTCTTCGAAGAAGTCTGCGTCGATTTGGTGAGCAGGAATCGAAATGTGCTGCTCTTTACCTTTTGTATCTGTGAAGCGTAGGTCAACAAACTTAACTTCGTTTTCTTGGATCAGCGATAAAACGTTTTCTACTGACATCTTGGATAACCTCCAGTGTTAAATAAGCGGTAAAAGCTCGATTTAGGAACTATTCTGTAAATATTCAATTCGGCATTGATTAATCAAACCAAACTTTCATTAACCGATGCTGTTTTTTCTAAAGCTAGAACCGTGCCAAAAAAAATATTCCATTAATTTCAATGGATTGTGTTTTTGGATGCTAGTTTGGTGCAAGTGATTGCACCAATATGATCCTTTGCTGCACTTTGGTGGTGCAAATTATTTTTCTTGCACCACGATGTGACAGCCACATCGCTTATTCAGCCCACTTTTTAAGCAATAGTCAATTTGTATTGAACGTAAAAGCAAATAAAGTTCACTCTATGACATCGCTCAGAACATGAAAGCGTGCATTAAGCGTATAAATCGCAGAAATGCTCAGGAGTAGATCACATATTTCTAGGCTTTTTGCTAAAATCTGGTACATTATGGCCGTTTTTTTAATCAGCAAATGTCGCCAGAGAGCACCCGTTCTCAGCATGGTGGCATTTCATCTATCTAAGTGAATCAATATCCATGGCTACTCCACAGATTGATAAATTAAGAAATATCGCGATTATCGCGCACGTTGACCACGGTAAAACAACGCTGGTTGACAAGCTGCTACAACAATCAGGCACGCTTGAGTCTCGCGGTGAAGCTGAAGAGCGAGTCATGGACTCGAACGACATTGAAAAAGAGCGCGGTATTACCATTCTTGCTAAAAATACAGCAATTAACTGGAACGACTACCGTATCAACATCGTAGATACTCCGGGACACGCGGACTTCGGTGGTGAAGTAGAACGTATCATGTCGATGGTAGATTCTGTACTACTTATCGTTGATGCAGTTGACGGCCCAATGCCGCAAACTCGTTTCGTAACGCAAAAAGCGTTTGCTCATGGTCTTAAGCCAATCGTTGTTATTAACAAGATTGACCGTCCAGGTGCTCGTCCTGACTGGGTTATGGATCAAGTGTTCGATCTATTCGACAACCTGGGTGCAACTGACGAACAGCTAGACTTTAAAGTGGTTTACGCATCGGCACTTAACGGTTGGGCTTCTTTAGAAGAAGGCGAAACTGGCGAGAACATGGAGCCGCTATTCGAAACTATCGTTGAAGAAGTCGCTGCACCAGAAGTAGACCTTGACGGCCCACTACAAATGCAGGTTTCTCAGCTAGACTACAGCTCTTACGTTGGTGTTATCGGCGTTGCTCGTGTCACTCGTGGTAGCGTTAAGCCAAACCAACAAGTGACAGTTATCGGTGCGGACGGTAAGACTCGCAACGGTAAAGTGGGCACCGTAATGGGTTACCTAGGCCTAGACCGTCACGATGTAGATCAAGCTAACGCGGGTGATATCATTGCAATCACTGGTCTTGGCGAGCTAAAAATTTCTGACACTATCTGTGCGCAAAACGCGGTAGAAGCGCTACCTGCACTTTCTGTTGATGAACCAACAGTAACGATGACGTTCCAGGTAAACACGTCTCCATTCGCAGGTAAAGAAGGTAAATACGTCACTTCGCGTAACATTCTTGAGCGTTTAGAAAAAGAATTGGTTCACAACGTAGCACTACGCGTAGAGCAAACTGACGATCCAGACAAATTCCGCGTATCAGGCCGTGGTGAACTTCACCTGTCTATCCTGATCGAAAACATGCGTCGCGAAGGCTTCGAGCTTGCGGTATCTCGTCCAGAAGTAATCATCAAAGAAGAAGATGGTCAGTTGATGGAACCGTTCGAGACGGTAACTATCGACGTGCTGGAAGAGCACCAAGGCGGAATCATGGAGAACATCGGCCTACGTAAAGGTGAGCTGAAAGACATGTCTCCAGATGGCAAAGGCCGTGTTCGTATGGACTTCGTCATGCCATCTCGTGGTTTGATCGGCTTCCAAACGGAATTCATGACGCTGACTTCTGGTTCAGGCCTTCTTTACCATACGTTTGATCACTACGGCCCACACAAAGGCGGTAACATTGGTCAACGTGTAAATGGTGTACTAATCGCAAACGCGATGGGTAAAGCGCTAACAAACGCACTGTTCAACCTTCAGGAACGTGGCCGTCTATTCATTGGTCACGGTGTTGAGGTTTACGAAGGTATGGTTATCGGTATTCACAGCCGTGACAACGACCTGACGGTAAACGCACTGAAAGGTAAGCAGCTCACTAACGTTCGTGCTTCTGGTACGGATGACGCACAGGTTCTGACTCCACCAATCATCATGACGCTAGAGCAAGCGCTTGAGTTCATCGATGATGACGAGTTAGTAGAAGTAACGCCTGAAAGCATCCGTATTCGTAAGAAGTTCTTAACGGAAAGCGATCGTAAACGCGCTTCTCGTGCAGCGAAATAATTTGCTGTAACAGAGCCAAGTAATTAGGAAGCCCCGGGTTATGCCCGGGGCTTTTTGTATTAAAGGGAAAGGAAAGCTGCAATGAAGCCAATAGTGATTACTGGTGGGCCAGGGGCCGGCAAAACGACGTTATTGAACGCTTTAGGCGATCTGGGCTATGCGACCTTTGCGGAAGGCTCACGCACCATAATAGAGCAACAAAGTCAGATGGAAGAGGGGATCTTGCCCTGGAACCACTTACCTGAGTTTGCCAGATTGTGTCTTCAGCTGATGAGTGAGCAGAAACAGCAGGCGCAGAATCATCAAGTGGCGTTTGTCGATCGCGCCATTCCAGACATTATTGCTTATCTGCGAGTGGGCGGCTGTGATGTTGACTCAGAGTTTGTGACGGCAAGCACTGGGTACCATAGTCAGGTGCTGACTTGTCGACCTGAAGCCTCGATCTATGTGCAAGATGAGGTGCGTCCTCACAGCTTTGAAGAGGCGATAGATATCCATCAAACTCTAGTCGACACCTACATCCAGCTCGGTTATGAGGTGATCGAGGTACCATGGGGAACGGTAGAAGAAAGGCTGAGGTTTGTTCAAGGAGTGACCAGTTTAGTCTGTCAGGAAGAGCGTTAACACCCCCCCCCAAGATGGAAGAGGTGTTAAGTGTCGAACCGTTATTTCTGATTCAGCTTATTGAGGAATTTGTCTGATTCAGCTATCGCTGCATTCATCTGCTTGATCGCGTATTGAATGTCTTGCTCTAGACTTGAGAATTCGCCTTGCAACGAGCCAATCGCGCTCGCATTTAGGTTATGCTTTAGATACAAAGTGTTATCACGCAAGGTGTTCAGTACTGGTGTCATCTTTTGCTCGGCACGCTTCATGGCGCTAAGCATAGTCTTATAGGATGCTTTGGTTTCACGCAGCTTCTGTTCACTTGAACGACGCAGTTTTGCGCTGGTGTACAGATCGAGCTCATCCTGCCATTCATCAAACAGGGCATCAGACACATCTTCTATGGCAGCGATGCGATCGCGAACATCTTGAGCCGCTTTCTCACTGTCTTCATATTTGTCGTTTATGTTGTTGTAAACACTTTCCAGCTCACCACCATCAAAGTTGGTCAGAGCGGATAGGGCCTCAAGCGCACTGGTGAACTCTTCCTGAGCGTCTTGTTGAGATTCTTTGGCATCTTCAACACGATCGACCATGATGTCGCGTTTGTGGTATCCCACTTGCTCCATTGCAGAGTAATAAGCCGATTGACACCCTGTTAAAGTGAAAATTGATAGTACAATTGCTAATAAATAAGGCATTCTTATGTCCTCGACGCTAATTATGGGATGAACTATGAACCAGTTATCAGAGAGTTACAAGGCGAGATTGAGCAATCTATTGCCAAGTTGCGTCGCTTTCTTTAAGTATCTTCTTAAGCGTTTGACGCACGATCGCATGAATGTGAACGCCGGCTACCTTGCTTATATCACCCTGCTGTCCATCGTGCCGATGCTAACGGTATTGTTATCAATATTATCGAAATTTCCGGTGTTTGCGAATGTTGGTGACGTGTTGCAAGGGTATCTCATCGAGAATTTTGTGCCCGCGTCTGGAGAGGCGGTAAATACGGCTCTGCAAGAGTTTGTGTCCAATACCGGAAAAATGAGTGCGGTTGGCGGTGGATTTTTATTTGTCGCGGCACTGATGCTGATCTCTAATATTGATAAAAACCTCAACTATATATGGCGAGTAAAAGACAAACGTCGCTTCGTCTTTTCCTTCTCAATGTACTGGATGGTATTAACGCTCGGGCCAATTATGGTCGGCGCCAGTATTGCCGCCACGTCTTATGTAACATCACTTCAGATCCTGGATCACGAAACCTTATCGGGTGCGTTTAACCTGTTTTTGCGTTGGTTACCTTTATTACTGTCTTTCTTTGCTTTTTTAGGCCTGTATATCTTAGTGCCAAACAAAAAAGTATACCTGAGCCATGGGGCTGTGGGAGCCGCGCTGGCCGCGGTATTATTTGAACTGAGTAAAAAAGGCTTCGCTTTGTATATTACTCAGTTCCCGTCGTACCAGCTTATCTATGGTGCGCTGGCCGCGATTCCTATTCTGTTTGTTTGGGTGTACTTGTGCTGGATGATTGTACTGTTAGGGGCGGAAGTGACGGCAGCGATGGGTGAACGAGAGCACTGGAGTGAAGACCTAGACATGATACACTCGGTCGCGGAATCTCAGTTAACAAATAAAGGAAACGAGCGTAGTGATAGCTCTAATTCAACGAGTCAGTGAAGCCGCCGTCCGTGTTGACGGTGAAGTGGTTGGTGAAATCGATAAGGGTCTGCTTGTTCTGCTTGGTGTCGAGAAGGACGACGATGAAGCTAAGGCTAAGCGTTTAATGGAGCGTGTCACCACCTACCGTGTGTTTGAAGACGAAGAAGGAAAAATGAACCTCAACGTCAAACAGGTGGAAGGTAAGGTGTTAGTGGTTTCGCAATTTACCTTGCCTGCCGACACCAAAAAAGGGACACGCGCCGGGTTTTCGCGTGGCGCACACCCAGCAGATGCTGAACGTCTGTATGATTACTTCTCTGACCTATGTGAACAGGTCCTGCCAACCCAGCGTGGCCGTTTCGCTGCCGATATGAAAGTGTCATTAATTAATGACGGCCCAGTGACTTTCTGGTTACAGGTCTAATCTGGTAACACAATCTTCATGGTCTAAGCTTTAACTCCAGGCACATGGAATTGGCTTGGCGTTATTTTCTCTGACATTTATTTGTTTAGTTCTTTCAAAGGAATGATATGTTCAAACTCATTACTCCAAAAACCGAAAATCAGCTTAACAAGTATTATCAGTTCCGCTGGCAGATGTTGCGTGAGCCTTGGCGAATGCCGATCGGGTCGGAACGCGACGAATATGATGGTATGAGCCACCATCGCATGATTGTGGATGGTCGTGGCAGGCCAATGGCGATTGGGCGTTTGTATATTACGCCAGATAATGATGGCCAGATTCGCTATATGGCGGTAAAAAGTAATCGTCGTAGTAAAGGCATGGGTTCATTAGTGTTAGTCGCACTCGAATCACTCGCGCGCCAGGAAGGTGCGAAACGCTTGGTATGTAATGCCCGTGAAGATGCGATTGCCTTCTATGAGAAAAGTGGTTTTGAGCGTCGTGGTGAGTTGACTGATGAGCGAGGCCCGGTTCGTCACCAGCAAATGGTGAAACCTCTTGACCCGATGGCCAATGTTCTTCGACGCCCTGAATGGTGCACTGAACTCCAGAAGCGTTGGGAAGAGCAGATCCCGATCAGTGACAAGATGGGGATTAAAATTAATCAGTACACAGGCTATCAGTTTGAATGCAGCGCACAATTGAACCCGAACCTAAACCCTCATAATACGATGTTTGCGGGCTCTGCTTTTACCTTGGCGACATTGACAGGGTGGGGAATGACCTGGCTGCTGCTTAAAGAGCGTGGTCTGCATGGTGATATTGTTCTCGCGGATAGCTCAATTCGTTATCGCCAGCCCGTTGAACAAAACCCGGTGGCCAGTACCTCGCTTGATGGCATTAGTGGCGATTTAGACCGTCTGGAGTCGGGCCGTAAAGCGCGTATTGTCATTCATGTAGTGATTTATAGTGGAGACACTCCGGCCGTCGATTTTGTCGGAACCTATATGCTGATACCTAATTACTCAAAACTACTCAGTTGCTAGCGTTTCGTCGCTGGCAACATCCGTTACTGTCGGCTCATCTTCTTCTACTATTTCTTCAACAAACTCTTCTTCCTGCAGCTCCAGATTGATTTCTGCAATAGGGGCTGCAGGCTCGGTAGCTTCTTGCTTTGATTCCGGTTTTACGGGGTTATCATCCGGCTGTACGATTTGGTTTTCTTTAGATTTGATGCACTCATTCGTTGCGGGTTCATGGCTGAAAAGGTCTCCAGTAATGAAGCCGCATGGCTCTTGCAGTTGATACTCGATCCCGCTTATCGGGTTGTTGGCCAGATCGAAGGCGCCCGATAGTTTCCCTTTGATTGCGTTGCCTGAAATAGTGATTGGCTTTAGAACGACTTCGCCACGCTGTGCTTGCACACGGATGGGGGACAGTATGATGGATTTCAGTGACTGGTCAGCTTGTGAGCGTAAGGTTGTGTCGCGTAAGTTGGCTTCGACATCACCGGTTAGGCTGTACGCCAGCATATTACGATCCCCTGCCAGGCCTTTGAGGTCAAGGTTGAGGTCGGAAAAGCCTTCAATGGCTAATGCATCAGGTAGATATGAGTGGAACAGCAGTAAAGGGATGCCATCGGCATTTAAGTTTAGTGTCCATGGCTGGCTGGTGGTACTGACATCAATTTGCCCGTAACCTTCGATATAGCCTTGCTCCAATGGCGCAAACAGGCGAGTCAATTGCCAAAGCCCCTCGTCGCTCTGCGTTGAAAGCGCAGCATGGGAGGCAAGCACCTGATCGTAACTGGCATTGACCACACTAACGTCCAGATCTCCATCCCAAATCGCCCAGCGTTTCCCTAATCGTTTGATTTCGAGGTGACGCCCTTCTAAGTTCAGACCTGAAACCTGCCAATAGGGCTGCTGTGATATTTGTATGATTTGGCTGTGTTCAATATCGAGCTGGTTTATCGCGACTTCTTTTAGCTCATTAGTTGCGGCTTGCCACCAATCGGAGCTTTCTTCTGGCTGCATGGTCCATTTTAGACCCTGGATTGAGGCCGTTTCTATCTGCCATCGCGTTGGCTGGAACTGACCCGAAACCTGAACACGACCTTGTTGCCAGTCTAGGTAGAGCTCTTTCAGCTCGATCTGATCGGGTGTCATTGCGGCATTTAAGCGGGGTTCTATTGCGGTTTGTTCCTGAAAGCGGACACTATCGGCCTGCAGAGAAAGCTGCGCCTTTGTTTGCCAAAGTGAGAGAGGAAGTGAGGCATCTTCCAGCGAAAGTTCTAAGTTTTGCCAATGCCAGTCTCCCCACTCAATATCCGCATTGAGCAAGTCTAAGCTATTAATGTGATTGATCTTAAATGGTATTTCTTGCCATGGTTTAGCAAGCAGCGATTGCAGCTGGGTGTTGTTCATCTTTAGTTTGTCGACGGTAACATTGACTAAAGACCAGCCTTGAGGATATTGCTCACCCTGACCAGACACCTGACTGCCTCGCCATTTAAATGATGAGCCGTAGAGTGTGCTGTTTTCAGGGCGATAATCCACATCAAGCAAGACATTATCTATAGCTTCACCGTTCCAGTATATTTGAGCCGCAGATAGCTGGATCTCACCATAAGGTATTACATACGGACTGTTACGCCAGAGTGGTGACTGAACTTGAACATTTAACCCATTGATCACTAACTGGTCGTTGGCGTAGTCGAGATTTTTCACTGCCACTTGGTGGAACTGCACAGACTCCAGGTTGGGTACGTCAGGGAGTCCTTTTTGTAAACTCACACCATTGATCAGCAAGCTATCAACAATCCATTTACCATCTCGACGTACATCCGGGTTCAGCCACACATCGATTTGTTCGATGGTAGAAATGTGTTCGTTTTTAGTACGAATGCCTTGCGCAGTAAGATGATAAGGAAAGTCGTAGTAAACCTTTTCTGCCTCAATCGGCAAGTTCAGATGTTCTGAAATCAGGTCCCAGGTCTGGTTCGCATAGGAGGTGGTAAGCAGCGCAATAACGGTTGCTGGGATAGCAATCAATAATACAAGTAACAGAATTAGAATTCGAAGCGCTGTTTTCATCCTTGCCAGAACCTGCGTAAAAGTAGGGAAGTCTGCATTAGCTTGTATCAATCTTAGGCGGGATTCAATAAAAAGCCCCTCAAAAGAGGGGCTTGTAGAATATTTTGGTAACCAAGTCACTCTCGACCGGGTTTTGGCACAACATTAGTCAAGCTGTGGACCAGCAGCAACCAGAGATTTACCTTCTGCGTTGTCTGTGTATTTATCAAAGTTATTGATAAAGCGTTCTGCCAGATCTTTCGCTTTGCTTTCCCACTGTAGTGGATCAGTGTAAGTTTCACGTGGATCAAGAATACTTTGATCGACACCTGGTAGCGAAGTTGGCACTTCAAGGTTGAAGATTGGGATTTGCTTGGTTGGCGCATCTTCAATTGAGCCGTCTAGGATTGCATCAATGATGCCGCGCGTATCCTGAATAGAGATACGTTTACCGCTACCGTTCCAGCCCGTGTTGACCAGATAAGCTTCTGCGCCAGCGGCTTCCATACGCTTAACCAGTACTTCTGCATACTTAGTTGGGTGCAGGGTTAGGAACGCTGCGCCAAAACATGCGGAGAAGGTTGGCGTTGGTTCAGTGATACCACGCTCTGTACCTGCCAGTTTGGCAGTAAAGCCAGATAGGAAGTGGTACTTGGTTTGCTCTGGAGTTAGTTTCGATACTGGAGGGAGCACACCAAATGCGTCAGCAGAAAGGAAGATCACTTTATTCGCATGACCGCCTTTCGATACTGGCTTGACGATGTTTTCAATGTGGTAAAGCGGGTAAGAAACACGAGTGTTCTCTGTCTTAGAACCATCATCAAAGTCGATAGAGCCATCATTACGTACCGTTACGTTTTCTAGCAGCGCATCGCGACGGATAGCGTTGTAGATATCTGGTTCTGCTTCTTTCGATAGTTTGATGGTTTTCGCGTAACAGCCACCTTCAAAGTTGAACACGCCGTCGTCATCCCAGCCGTGCTCATCGTCACCGATAAGAGCGCGTTTAGGGTCAGTTGAAAGCGTTGTTTTACCTGTACCAGACAAACCAAAGAAGACGGCAACATCGCCTTTTTCGCCCATGTTCGCGCTACAGTGCATAGAGGCGATGTCTTTCAGCGGAAGGAAGTAGTTCATCATCGCGAACATACCTTTCTTCATCTCGCCGCCGTACCAAGTACCGCCGATAAGCTGCATGCGTTCAGTCAAGTTGAACACAGTGAAGTTTTCAGAGTTAAGGCCTTGTTCTTCCCATTTCGGGTTAGTGCATTTCGCGCCGTTCATGACCACGAAATCGGGTTCAAACGTTGCTAGTTCTTCTTCTGTAGGGCGAATAAACATGTTTTTCACGAAGTGTGCTTGCCATGCCACTTCTGTGATAACACGAATGCTTAGGCGAGTATCAGGGTTTGCACCACAGTAACCGTCAATCACAAACAGGCGTTTGCCAGAGAGTTGCTCTGTCACCAAATCTTTTAGTTCGTTCCAAACTTCCTGGTTGATTGGCTTGTTGTCATTTTTTACTGCGTCAGAAGTCCACCACATGTTTTCTTCTGTCGTTGCATCTTTCACGATGTATTTATCTTTTGGTGAGCGACCAGTAAAGATGCCTGTATCAACGGCAACGGCACCCAATTCAGTAACCACACCGCGTTCATAACCGGTTAGTTCTTCACGCGTTTCTTCCTCAAACAGCACTTCGTAGCTTGGGTTACGAAGAACCTCTTTTACGTTGTGCAGTCCGTGTCTGGTTAGATCAAGTGTTGCAGCCTTAGTATGTTCCATAACGGTCATAGGTGCTCCTTATAAGGATTTTGTAGGGATTTTGTAAGAATGTTTTAATTTTTGTCTGCTCACCATGCTAGCAACGGGACAGGGAGAAAACAGGGATATAGTTCAAAATTTATCCATGATTTTACTGGGGTTTTAGGTAACCCGTCACATATTGGTTGGAATAGTTTATCGTGCGCGCAAACCTTTACGCTAGGGCAAAATGATTATTAATCACTTAAAATTAAGCGGTTATTTTATTACGTTAAAAGCTAGGGTTTACGGGGGGTGGGTCACAAAAAAGCCAGCATTAAGCTGGCCTTTTGTAGGGGAAATTACGTGCTTGGTAAGCTATGAGAATTAATGCAGCGTTTTATTCTCTGATGAAGCCTGTGCGTAGAGCTCAGCGATATCGGATTCATCAAACGTATAGGTAGTGCCGCAGTAATCACAATGTAAAGAAACGGATCCAACCTCGGCCAAAATGTCATAAATTTCGGTTTTCTCAACTGTGATGATTGCTGCGCCGCTGCGTTCACGAGAACAGCCGCACTGGAATGACACTGGTTGTGGTTCGTAAAGGCGGACTTTATCTTGGTTGTAGAGGCGGTAAAGTAGCTCGTTGGCTTCTAAACTGAACAGCTCTTCGTCTTTGACGGTATCCGTCAGTTGCTCTAGATGTTCAAAATCATCAGGAGAGCCAGTACCGTCAGGCATCACCTGAATCAGCATACCTGCAGCATGCGGTTTACCTTCGAATTCGCCCGTGCGGATCCAAAGACGTGTTTTTAGCTGCTCAGAGTTTGCGAAGTAGCCTTCCAGAACTTCGGCCAGGTTGTCACCTTCTAAGCCAACCACACCCTGGTAACGCTCGCCGACTTTCGGTTCAATCGTGATCACCATGTGACCTTTACCCATCATATCGTGAAGGCTAGCGTCATCGGCAATATCGCCTTCCCAGCGAGCAACACCACGAATTCTCTGTTTGTGGTCGCCATTGATGACGGCAAGAGAAACCGGACCGTCACCTTGTAGCTGAATTGTGATTGAGCCTTCGAACTTAAGCGTTGCGGTTAAAAGTGTGGTTGATACGAGTAGCTCGCCCAACAGTTTTTGTACTGCTGCCGGATATTCCTTGCTGGATATAATACGCTGGTACGCTTCATCCAATTGTACCAACTCGCCACGAACTGAAAGGTCTTCAAATAGGTAGCGGTTTAAAACATTATTTGCCATGGAGTGATTTCCTCGTTGGTATTCCGGCTTTTTTACTGGTGTTTGAACTTAATGATGTCTCGGCGCTGCTTCTTATCAGGGCGGCGGTCCGGACTTGGGTTGTGGGCATTAAGTTTACGTTGTGTCGCGTGTTCCTCACGTTTCGCTATACTTTCATTAGTTTCACGATACAGAGTCTGTGCGATTGGTGCGCCTCTACGCTGATCAGAGATTTTCTCGATGATCACCGTTTTCTCTTCATTACCTTGACGAAGTTTAATTTCGGCGCCCAGTTCAACGATTTTACTCGGTTTGCTTCGTTGGCCATTATAGTGGACTTTACCGCCATCGACCATGTTACGAGCGATGGAGCGGGTTTTATAAAATCTGGCGGCCCAAAGCCATTTATCTAGCCTGACGGCTTCATTAAGGGAACTCATAGAACACTACGCTATCTAAGCACTGACATTTACATCAGTGAGTGATGGATTATTCACCTGAAGATGGAGCCAAGGTCTATTTTTTTCAAGGGAGTTGGCAAAAACTTGAAGAAGAAAAAGGTAAGCGACATTCGTTATGATATAGTTTACTGCTATTTGTTTATTAGTAATTTTACTGTCATTTTAGAAAGATAGAGTCGATGTTTTTTTATTAACCCGTTCGACCTAACTCGAAAGAAAGGAATCAATTTAGTGAAGCGAATAGAGCTGAGCGCTGGATTATCAAGTAGCCCACTACTGGCTCAGATGAAATCCAACAACTACGCGATTCAAACCAAGCTTAGTTTGCTGTTTACTTGTTTATTTATCGCGCTAGCCGGGTGGCTGCTCGGAAAAATAGTCTGGTTAATGATACCACAAACGTCTGAGATAACTCCTTGGAGACCTTCAGCGGGTACCGTTATTGCTGGCAGTAACAACGACGCGATTGATTTCAATGCCCTTCAAAATGCTCACTTATTTGGCCAATACACGGAACAGAAACCTGTCATCATCGAACAACCCGTTGTCAAAGATGCCCCTAAAACTCGTCTAAACTTAACTCTCGTGGGCGCTGTTGCCAGTAATGAGCTGCAAACCAGCCTAGCGGTAATTGCCAATCGAGGTAAGCAAGCAACCTATGGTATCGGTGAAGAAATCGAAGGCACACGTGCGACACTGAAAGCCGTATTAGTCGATCGAGTGATCATTGAAAACCAAGGCCGTGATGAAACTCTGATGATGCAGGGCATTGAGTACAACAAGTTATCTGAATCGCCACAGTTCAGACAAGCGCAGGCTGTCCAGCAGGAGTCTGGCGTTGGTGACAAATTGGAGCAAATCCGCGAGGAAATCGCTCAAGATCCGAAAAGTGTTTTTAAATACATCAGTATTTCGCCGGTGAAGAATGGTGACGACATTATTGGTTACCGAGTCGCTCCGGGACGCGACGCGGCATTATTTAATGATGTGGGCTTAGAGTCTGGCGATATCGCAGTACAACTAAACGGGATCGACTTAAGTGATCCTTCTTCTTCAGCTGAATTGATGCGAATAATGAGCGATCCGCAAGAGCTGAATCTGACTGTTGAGCGTGAAGGTCAGCAGTACGAAATTTATATCCAATTGTAATACTTAGGCTATCAGCGTAAGTGCAGGGAGACATACGTGAAACATTGGTTAAGCAAAAGTGCTTGGTTATTGGCAGGGAGCCTACTTTGTGCTCCGGGCGCGATAGCAAATGAATTTAGTGCCAGCTTCAAAGGCACGGATATTCAGGAATTTATTAATATTGTTGGTCGCAACTTAGAAAAGACCATCATTGTTGACCCATCGGTGCGCGGAAAAATTGACGTCCGTAGTTATGACGTGCTGAATGAAGAGCAATACTACAGCTTTTTCCTCAACGTACTTGAAGTATACGGCTATGCCGTCGTAGAGATGGACAATGGCGTGCTGAAAGTTATCAAAGCGAAAGACTCGAAGACCTCTGCTATCCCAGTTTTAGGTGATAATAGCGCGCAGGGCGACAGCGTTATCACCCGAGTTGTCGCTGTACGTAATGTATCGGTTCGTGAGTTGTCTCCATTGCTGCGTCAGTTAATCAACAATGCCGGTGCTGGTAACGTGGTTCACTATGACCCGGCCAACATCATCCTGATCACGGGTCGTGCGGCGGTAGTCAATCGCTTGGCAGAAATCATTAAACGTGTTGACCAGGCGGGTGACAAAGATATTGAGTTGGTTGAGCTGCGAAATGCCTCTGCGGCAGAAATGGTGCGTATTGTGGAAGCATTAAACAAAAGCACCAACCAGAAAAGCACGCCAGAATTCCTAGAGCCTAAGATTGTGGCTGATGACCGTACTAACGCGATTCTTATCTCAGGTGACCCGAAAGTTCGTGCTCGTCTGAAGCGTTTAATTCGTCAGCTTGATGTGGAGATGGCGACCAAAGGCAACAACCGAGTGGTCTACCTTAAGAACGCAAAAGCCGAAGATTTGGTCGATGTACTGAAAGGTGTGTCTGATAACCTTCAAGCGGAAAAACAAGCGGGTCAGGGAAGAGCAACCACTCAGCGTGGCGAAGTAGTGATCGCCGCTCACCCTGCGACGAACGCGCTCGTGCTGACTGCACCGCCAGATATCATGATGGCTTTACAAGATGTTATCGCCCAGCTTGATATCCGCCGAGCACAGGTATTGATTGAAGCCTTGATTGTTGAGATGTCGGAAGGTGATGGTATTAACCTTGGCGTTCAATGGGGCTCGTTAGAGACAGGTGCTGTTATTCAATACGGTTCTGGTGCGCAAATCGGCGAAGTTATGGTCGGTTTAGAAGAAGCGGAAGACACCACACGAACAGAAAGCTACTGGGATACGGATTCAAATAGCTGGCAGTCACGTGAGTACACCGAAGAAGGTGATTACTCAACACTGGCATCAGCATTGAGTGGTGTAAACGGCGCCGCGATGAGTATCGTAATGGGTGACTGGACTGCACTGATTAACGCAGTAGCGACGGATTCAAACTCTAATATCCTGTCATCTCCGAGTATTACGGTGATGGATAACGGTGAAGCGTCATTTATTGTTGGTGAGGAAGTGCCGGTTATTACAGGTTCGACGGCTGGCTCAAACAACGACAACCCATTCCAGACTGTTGACCGTAAAGAGGTCGGCATCAAGCTGAAAGTGGTACCACAAATTAACGAGGGTGACTCTGTTCAGCTGAATATTGAACAAGAAGTGTCGAACGTTTTAGGAGCCAATGGCGCAGTTGACGTTCGCTTTGCTAAACGTCAATTAAACACATCCGTTATGGTTCAGGATGGTCAGATGCTTGTACTGGGCGGCTTAGTCGATGAGCGTGCACTTGAAAGTGAAGCCAAAGTTCCATTATTGGGTGATATTCCAGTCCTGGGCCATTTGTTTAAATCAACCAATACGGAAACGCAAAAACGTAACCTGATGGTGTTTATCAAACCAACCATTATCCGTGATGGAATGACAGCGGATGGTATTACTCAGCGTAAGTACAACTTTATTCGTGCAGAGCAGCTATACAAAGCGGAACAAGGTTTGAAGCTGATGTCGGATGATAAGATTCCACTGATGCCTGAGTATGGACAAGATCGTGAACATCCCGCTGAGATCCAGGCATTTCTTGATCAGATGAGTATGAACTAATGGTAGATATGTTAGACACTGCGCCAAGTATGCGTCGTCTGCCATTCAGTTTTGCCAATCGCTTTAAACTGGTGCTGGAGACTGAACATCCTGAGCGCCCGCCAATTCTTTATTATGTTGAGCCGCTTAATCCTGCGGCTCTGGTCGAAGTCCGTCGTGTGATTAAGCAGAGCTTCGTGCCTCAGCCTATCGATCAGGAAGCGTTCGATAAAAAGCTGACTGAAGCGTACCAGCGAGATTCTTCTGAAGCGCGTCAGCTGATGGAAGATATCGGTGCAGATAGCGATGACTTCTTCTCTCTTGCAGAAGAGTTGCCACATGATGAAGATTTGCTCGAATCCGAAGATGACGCCCCAATCATTAAATTGATTAACGCGATGCTGGGAGAGGCAATTAAAGAAGGTGCCTCGGATATTCACATTGAAACGTTTGAGAAAAAGCTCTCTATCCGTTTCCGTGTCGATGGAGTATTGCGTGAAGTCCTGACGCCAAGCCGCAAGCTGGCGCCACTTCTGGTTTCTCGTGTCAAAGTCATGGCCAAACTGGATATTGCAGAAAAACGTGTACCTCAAGATGGCCGTATTTCCTTGCGTATCGGTGGCCGTGCCGTGGATGTACGTGTTTCGACCATGCCGTCATCACACGGTGAGCGTGTGGTAATGCGTCTTCTTGATAAAAACGCCACGCGTCTTGATCTGCACAGCTTAGGTATGACGACCTCGGTGCATGACAATTTCCGTCATCTTATTCAGCGCCCACATGGCATTATCCTGGTTACTGGTCCGACGGGTTCTGGTAAATCCACCACCTTGTATGCTGGCCTGCAAGAAATCAACAGCAACGAGCGTAACATCCTCACGGTAGAAGACCCGATCGAATTTGATATTGATGGTATCGGCCAGACACAGGTCAATACTAAGGTGGACATGACCTTTGCCCGCGGCCTACGCGCAATTTTGCGTCAGGACCCGGATGTGGTGATGGTCGGTGAGATCCGTGACTTAGAGACCGCACAAATTGCCGTGCAAGCGTCTTTGACCGGTCACTTGGTGATGTCGACCCTTCACACCAACACTGCGGTGGGGGCTATTACTCGTCTGCGTGATATGGGTATTGAACCGTTCCTCATTTCTTCTTCACTTCTAGGCGTATTGGCTCAGCGCCTTGTACGTACGCTGTGTCCGGATTGTAAACAGCCTTATGAAGCAGACAGTGAGCAGAAAAAGCTGTTTGGCATGAGTGAAGCTGAATCGTTGGTTTTGCATCGGGCGAAAGGTTGTGAGCTCTGTAATCAGAAAGGCTACCGTGGTCGTACGGGTATTCACGAGTTGGTACTGGTCGATGAGGAAGTGCAAGAACTGATTCATAAAGAAGCCGGTGAACTGGAAATCGAGAAGTCGGTACGTGCGCATACACCTTGTATCCGCAGTGATGGGCTGAGCAAAGTACGTCGTGGTATTACGTCACTTGAAGAAGTGATGCGAGTGACGAAGGAAGCGTAATGGCGGCATTTGAGTACAAAGCGCTGGATGCCAAAGGGAAACAGAAGAAAGGCACCATCGAAGGCGATAATGCACGTCAGGTGCGCCAACGCCTCAAAGAGCAGGGAATGATCCCGATTGAAGTGATGGAAGCCAAGGCAAAAGCGGCCAAATCTTCAGGCTCAGTCAGTTTTAAGCGTGGTATTAAGACTGCAGAGCTAGCCCTGATTACACGTCAGCTGTCGACCTTGGTGCAGTCAGGCATGCCACTGGAAGAATGTTTGCGTGCGGTGTCTGAGCAAGCGGACAAACCACGTATTCGTACCATGATGGCTGCGGTTCGCTCTAAAGTGACCGAAGGTTATGCCTTGGCTGATAGTCTGGCAGACTACCCTCATGTGTTTGATGAGCTGTTTCGCTCGATGGTTGCGGCGGGAGAAAAATCAGGACATTTGGATGCGGTATTGGAGCGTTTGGCAGATTACGTAGAAAATCGTCAAAAAATGCGTTCTAAATTGCTGCAAGCGATGATTTATCCTGTGGTTTTGGTGGTATTCGCGGTTGCTATCGTCTCTTTCTTGCTGGCGACAGTCGTGCCGAAAATCATCGATCCTATTATTCAGATGGGACAAGAACTGCCTCAATCAACCCAAGTTCTTCTGGCAGCCAGTGAGTTTGTTCAGGAGTGGGGGTTGATTATCTTTGTTGTCTTAGTGGTGTTTTTCTATGGTCTAAAACTGGCATTGCAAAAGCCGGATTTCCGCCTTGCCTGGGATAGAAAAATTCTTAACTTGCCGCTGTTAGGTAAGATTTCTAAAGGTATCAACACCGCGAGATTCGCTCGTACACTTTCGATTTGTACTTCCAGCGCCATCCCTATTCTTGACGGGATGCGTGTCGCGGTGGACGTCATGTCGAACCGCTATGTGAAGCAACAGGTGTTGGTGGCTGCGGACAATGTGCGTGAAGGGTCAAGCTTGCGTCGCGCTCTTGATCAGACTCGCCTGTTCCCACCAATGATGTTGCACATGATTGCCAGTGGTGAGCAGAGTGGCGAGCTGGAAAGCATGCTTACTCGTGCCGCGGATAACCAGGACCAGAACTTTGAATCTACCGTCAACATCGCATTGGGTATTTTTACCCCGGTCTTGATTGCATTAATGGCTGGTCTGGTACTGTTCATTGTCATGGCGACCTTGATGCCAATGCTAGAAATGAATAACTTAATGAGCGGATAATATTCAGGTTAAGGAGTGTCTACTAAGGGCATTGCTTGAATCTAACCTTCGGAGAAAAAAATGAACTTTAAGCGCAGTAAACAACGCGGCTTCACACTGTTAGAAGTGATGGTGGTGGTCGTAATTTTAGGTATTTTGGCGAGTTTTGTTGTACCAAATCTACTTGGCAACAAAGAAAAGGCAGACCAACAAAAAGCGATCACCGATATTGTGGCGTTAGAAAATGCCTTGGATATGTACAAATTAGATAACAACGTTTACCCAACCACTGATCAGGGTTTGGATGCATTGGTAAGCAAACCTTCAAACCCTGAGCCACGTAACTACCGTGATGGTGGCTACATTAAGCGTCTGCCTAATGACCCTTGGGGTTATGAGTACCAATACCTGAGCCCGGGCGATAACGGCACCATTGATATCTTTACGCTGGGTGCGGATGGTCAAGAAGGTGGTGAAGGTCCAGCTGCAGATATCGGCAACTGGAATATGCAAGATTTCCAATAACCGTGAACCTTAAACCAGCGCCAAGGAAGCAAATGCGAAAACATCAAGCGTTTACATTAATAGAAATTCTATTGGTGCTGGTTTTATTATCTCTGACCGCGTTAGCGGTAGTTACCACCTTGCCTACCAGTCAGAAAGACCTTTCAAAACAATACGCCCAAAGTTTTTTTCAGCGCTTACTGCTGCTCAATGAAGAGGCGGTACTGAGCGGTAAAGATTTTGGTGTCCGAATTGACGATGCTAAATCGACCTATGCATTACTGAGCCTGAGCGCAGAGGGCTGGCAACCATTAGACATGCGGCAGATACCCAGTGAAACCACGTTAGACGAAGATATTGCCTTGCAATTGGAGTTAGGTGGTGGGGCTTGGGATAAAGATGATCGCCTGTTTGAACCGGGCTCCCTGTTTGATGAAGATATGTTTGCCGAACTGGAGGAAGAGGAAAAGAGTAAACCGCCACAAGTGTTTGTGTTTTCCAGTGCGGAACTGACGCCGTTTATCTTGTCTTTTTTCCCCAGGAATGGCGATGCATTGAACGATGGTTGGCGTGTCGTGGGTAAAGAGTCCGGTCAGATTTTGTTATTAGCACCGGGTGAAGAAGCAGAAGAGGATGAGAATGCGCAATTTTAAGCGAACTCACCTGAGCTTAACGGGTCGCCGAACCAGAGGCATGACCTTGTTGGAAGTGCTGGTTGCTCTGGCGATTTTTGCGACAGCGGCCATTAGTGTGATTCGCTCAGTAAGCCAACACATTAATACGGTCAGCTACTTAGAAGAAAAAATGTTTGCAGCAATGGTTGTGGATAATCAAATGGCTAATGTGATGTTAGACACTGGTGAACTCAAAGCGAAAAATGGCACTGAGGAACTGGCTGGGCGCACTTGGTACTGGAAAGTTGCGCCAGTGGCTACCACGCAGCCATTGCTGAAAGCATTTGATGTGAGCGTCGCGACAGCGAAAGACGCAAGTCCGGTTGTGACGGTACGCAGTTATGTGGCGCAGTAGAGTGAAGAACGTGACTAAGCAGCATAAGCAAAAAGGATTTACACTTATCGAAGTGCTGGTGTCGATTGCGATCTTTGCCAGCTTGAGTGTTGCCGCGTATCAGGTCGTGTCGCAGATACAGCGCAGTAACCTGCTTTCTCAGGAACGTACAGCCCGTTTGAATGAGCTGCAACGCACCATGGTGATGATGGATAACGACTTTCGTCAAATGGCCTTGCGTCGTACTCGTACTGATGGAGAGGAGCCGACAAGTCAGCTGATCTTTTGGTCCGACTATTTATTGGACTCCGATGCCAAAGGGGTGATGTTTGCGCGTTTGGGCTGGCACAACCCGCAACAGCAGTTTCCTCGTGGTGAGGTCACTAAAGTGGGGTATCGCCTTAAAGGGGAGACTCTGCAACGTATCTGGTGGCGCTACCCGGATACACCTGTCGGGCAGGAAGGCATTGTTACGCCATTACTGACGCAAGTCGAAGCATTCGATATTCGTTTTTATGATGGCAATCAGTGGAAGAGTGATTGGGATAGTAACGATACCTTACCCAAAGCCGTCTCCGTGGTACTGACGCTGAAGGACTACGGAAAGATCACGCGTACTTACCTTACTCCGGATGGCAGACTGGGTGAGTCAGAGGAGAGTGACAATGGCTAAAAGTCAGCGTGGTGTCGCTTTACTTATCGTCCTTATGTTGCTGGCGATCATGACCACGGTAGCTGCAAGCATGTCTGAGCGTCTGTTTGCTCAGTTTCAGCGCGGTGGCAACCAAATCAATTTCCAACAGGCGTATTGGTATAGTTTAGGCGTTGAAGCATTGGCGAAAGTGGGCATTGAGCAAAGCTATGACGATACTGACACCATTAATCTCAGCCAGCCTTGGGCAATCAAAGATCAGGTTTATCCGCTTGATTACGGACAGGCGTCAGGACAGATTGTGGATAAGCAAGCGTGCTTTAACCTTAATGTGCTGAGCCGTGTTCAGCCGACGAGCCAGCAAACTGCCAGACCTTATCTGGTTCAGGTTCTGCAGCGTTTATTAGAAGAGTCAGAAGTGGATCCGTATCAGTCTGAAGTGATTGCAGATTCGACCTGGGAGTACGTTGACAGTGACGCTGTGGTTCGCTCGACGACAGGTGTAGAAGACAGTACCTACGAAGCGATGAGCCCGGCTTATTTATCACCAAACAGCTGGATGGCGGATAAAACCGAGTTGCGCTCAGTCTATCAGGTGAGTGGCGAGTTCTACCAAAAAATAGCGCCGTTGGTTTGCGCACTACCAAGTGACGACTGGCGTCTGAACGTGAATACGATTGAAATTGAACAAGCGCCAATTTTAGTGGCGATGTTCTCACCCGGTTTGAGCAACAGCGACGCGGTGCAGTTGATTGAGAAGCGTCCATTCGATGGCTGGGACAATATTGAAGCCTTTTTGGCTGAGTCAGAATTAGCTGGCTTAAATGAAAATATCACGAAGGAAGCCAAAGCTTATTTAGGCGTCGATAGCGCTTTCTTCGAATTAGATGCACAAGTGCTGGTGGATGACTCACGCGTTCGTATCCGCAGCCTTTTGCAAAGTACAAACAGAGACACAGTGACGGTAGTACGCCGTCGTTTTGGAGGGATCAGTGAGCGAGTTTCTGACCGTTCGGCTGAGTAGCGAACAACAAAGTACCATTCCTTGGGTGGTGTGGTCGACAGAGCAACAGGAAGTGATTGCCAGCGGCGAAATCGCCGGGTGGGAACATCTGGATGAGTTAGTGTCTTATGCTAACCAGCGTCCGGTGTTTGCTTTACTGGCAAGTAACGATGTCGTGCTCACTCAAGTGGATATCCCCGCAGGCGCTGAACGTCAGTTCGACACCATGCTGCCGTATCTGGTGGAAGACGAAGTGGCACAAGATGTCGACAGCCTTCACTTCACCGTATTAGGCAAGCAGGCAGGTAAAGCGCAAGTATGTGCGGTTGAGCGAGCATGGATCCAAACTGTGCTGCAGCGCTTCTCTAGCCAGGGAATGACAATTAAGCGTGTTTTGCCAGATGTTTTGGCATTACCAGTGAATGAGAACAGCAGCGCAGCACTTATGGGCGATCAGTGGCTGATTCGTCACTCACAAACCGAAGGCGCGGTGGTAGATGTTTCATGGTTAGACCTTTATCTCTCCTCTTATTTACAAAGCCATATAGGTTGGAAACTCGACTGTTACAGTTCGGTTCCGGAGTCTGCTGTCAGTGAGGTGTGGGTACCTCAGCCAGAAGAAATGACGATGGCGCTGTTAGCCAGAGGTGTGGTGGAAAGCAAAGCCAACTTACTCACCGGGGAGTTTAAGCCGAAATCCTCTTGGGGTAAGTATTGGAAAATTTGGCAAAAAACCGCCATAGCGGCGGGTGTTTTGTTAGTGGTTATGGTCGCTCAACAACTGCTGATGGTACACAAGTATGAGGCTCAGGCTCAGGCTTATCGTGAAGAAAGTGAACGCATTTTCCGCCAAGTGTTCCCAGGCAAAAACCGCATTCCAACCGTCAGCTACCTTAAACGTCAAATGACGGATGAAGAGCGTCGCTTATCTGGTGGTTCTGGTGATGAAGCCATGTTGATTTGGCTAGCCGCGCTTCCAGCCACGCTAGGTCAGGTTGAGGATCTGCAAATCACCAGTTTCAAATACGATGGTCAGCGTGGGGAAGTCAGAATCCACGCGAGCAGCTCGGATTTTCAGCCTTTTGAACAGGCTCGTGTGAAGCTGGCGGAAAAGTTTAATGTCGAGCAAGGCCAGCTTAATCGCAACGACAAAGTTGTGATGGGCAGTTTTGTCTTGAAACGTTTGTGAGGTGGTGATGAAGAATTTAATCGCTCAAGTACAAGCTTGGTGGAGCAGTATCTTACAGCGTGAGCAGCGTATGATGATGGGTTGTGCAGTCCTAGTCATTGTTGGTGTCATCTACTGGGGCATATTACAGCCGATGAGTCAGCGAGCTGAGTTAGCGCAATCAAGAATACAAAGTGAAAGACAGCTACTTGCCTGGGTGCAAGACAAAGCAGACGACATAACGGCACTGCGCAAGAGTGGTGGTGTGACCTACTCAAATCAACCTCTTAACCAACTGGTGTCTTCTTCAGCACGCCGTTATAAGGTTGAGTTGATACGCGTACAGCCGCGTAACGAGAGTGTTCAGGTGTGGATCAAGCCACTAGCCTTTAACCAGTTAGTTGATTGGTTGCGTTATTTGAAAGAACAGCAAGGTATCGAGGTCGAGTTCTTAGATATTGACCGCACCGAACAGGCGGGCATGATCGAGGTGAATCGTCTGCAGTTTAAGCGAGGATAAATTGAAGCGAGTTGTACTTTATGCGGGCATCTTTATTGTCTGCTTTTCTGTGAGTTTATTAATGGGGTTACCGGTATCTTGGGTACTCCAACATAGTCCAACGGTGAGAGGACTCGATATTCAGGGGGCTCAAGGCACCATATGGCAAGGTCAGGCTTCCAATGTGCGTTGGCAACGTCAAAACCTGGGTGAAGTTAGCTGGGATTTCCAATGGTCTGCTCTGTTTGCTGGGAAAACTGAGTTTGCTGTACGTTTTGGTCGTGGCAGTGATATGGACCTGCGCGGGCGTGGTTTCGTCGGTTATGGCTTGTTTGGCGATGCGTATGCCAAAGAGCTAGTAGCTTCTGTCCCTGCTATCAAAGTGGTTGAGCAGGCTCGCTTGCCAGTTCCGGTTGGTATTGATGGGCAGTTGGAACTCAACATTCACCATGCAACGTATGCTTCTCCTTGGTGTGGAACAGGCGATGGCACGCTGGTATGGAGTGCGAGTGGCATACAGAGTCCATTAGGCCGCTTAGAGCTCGGTCCGGTCGTGGCTAATCTGAGCTGCAAAGATAGCGTGCTGACTGCGTCTGGTGAACAAAATAGCGCGCAGGTTTCCGCGGCGTTTTCAGCTGAGTTAATGCCAAATCAGCGCTACTCGACTCAAGCATGGTTCAAGCCAGGTGCTGAATTCCCTTCAGCGATGGGAGAGCAATTGCAATGGCTGGGTAAGCCAAACTCACAAGGTCAATATGAGTTTGATTATAAAGGGCGCTTTTAAGTAAAAGCCTAAATCAAATACCGAAAAGAGCTGCCGATGTGCAGCTCTTTTTGTTTTTGGGTCATAGTAGGCCAAACCCTCCAATTGCTGTACGAGAAAATGCCTAACCCAAACAAAATGGAATAACTGGTTGATTTTAAAGTTATCTATGAGTTTTTGTGCAGCTTGTATAGCTTTTGGATCATAGTAGGCCAAATGCCCTAATCGCTGTACAGCAATAAAAAGAAAGGCCACGAATTAGATTCGTGGCCTTATAGAAGTTCGCTCTGCTGGAGGAGAGAAAATTAATCTTTACGTTGAAGAATTTCATCCCAAGGCAGCGTTTCATCACCTAATACGATGAAGTTAGGGTTTTCCAAGGTTTCGCGCTCATTGTAAGACAGCGGTTCTAATTGCGTACTCAGAATACGTCCGCCAGCTTCTTCAACGATACACTGTGTTGCAGCGGTATCCCACTCACCTGTGGGTCCTAAACGCAGGTAACAGTCCACCGCACCTTCAGCCACTAAGCACGCCTTTAATGCAGCAGAACCGAGTGGGATCAGCTCGTAGTTCCAGGCGCTGCTCATGCGATTGGTGATGCGGTTGATGTCTTGACGACGACTGATCGCAATTGCAATGTTCTGTCCGGGCTGCTCGTGCTTATGAGTGTGAATTCTCACGCTCTCGGACATATCGGGAATTTTCCATGCCCCTTTTCCACTGTAGGCATAATAAGTGACACCAGAGACAGGGCCATATACGACACCCATGGTCGGTTTGTTGTTATCGACTAAAGCAATGATGGTTGCGAAGTCACCGCTGCGTGCAATGAACTCCTGAGTACCATCAAGAGGATCTACCAGCCAATAACGCTGCCATTGGGCGCGTTTTTCTAAACTGATGTCGGCGTCTTCTTCAGACAATACGGGAATATCAGGCGTCAGTTCGCTCAGACGTTCTACGATGAATTTGTGTGCAGCAAGATCCGCGCTGGTGACTGGGGTCTCATCACTTTTGGTGTATTCTTCGTATTGCTTCTTCTGGTAGATATCGAGAATCAGTTGTCCGGCACTGCGGGCAATCTCAATAACTTGAGGGAGAAGGTGAGATAGATCTTTTGTCATTGGCATAGGTGATTGTCCTTCCTCACAACGATGATTCGGCTCTGTAATTGTTATTGGTTGTGAGTGCTATTGGGTAAGTGTTTCAGCGCTAACATCAATGCAGTGATGCTGCGTGCTTCACAGAAGTCCATGTGTGTGATGAGCTCTTCAGCTTGCGCCAATGGCCAACGCACAATTTCTAGTGGCTCTGGTTCATCACCATCTTGTTTTTCCGGATACAACGCCTGACCCAAAAACAGGGTCATTTTGCTCGAAAAGTAAGAGGGTGCGAGGATAACTTGCTTTAATGGAGTCAATTGGTTGCAGCCGAAGCCGATTTCTTCTTTCAGCTCACGGTCTGCCGCCTGATGTGGCGTTTCTCCTGGATCGATAAGTCCTTTAGGAAAGCCCAATTCATATCGTTCGGTACCAGCGGCGTACTCACGGACTAACAGTAAATCCCCCTGCTCGGTCACAGGAACGACCATTACCGCATCTCGACCACTAGGTTTCATACGCTCGTAAGTGCGATGTTCGCCATTAGAAAAGCGAAGGTCGAGGGCTTCCACTGCAAACAGCTTAGACTTGGCGACCGTCTGGCAAGAGAGAATCTCTGGTGGGGTCCTTTTCGACATAACGCTGGCTCCTTAGTGTCGTTGGGTTTACGAGGTGCGTAAGATTCTTAATATATGAAAAGTCTGTCTGAGTTGCTAGCTTGAATTTATTACCGTGGTAAATGCTAGATACAAAAACGGGAGACCTGAGTCTCCCATTTTCAATGACAGTACTTACCTTAATAGTAAGAGTGGTCACCACGATCGTGTTCTGTAGCATCGCGAACCGCAGTGAGCTCACCAGAGAACTGGTTCAGTAGCTCTTTTTCGATGCCTTCTTTTAGTGTTACGTCGACCATTGAACAGCCGTTACAGCCGCCACCAAATGCAACGATAGCAACACCTTCTTCAGTAATTTCAACCAAGCTGACGTGACCACCGTGGCCAGCAAGCTGTGGGTTCACCTGAGTCTGGATAGCGTATTCAACACGCTCAACAAGTGGTGCATCATCCGACACTTTGCGCATTTTAGCGTTTGGCGCTTTTAGCGTCAGTTGAGAACCCATTTTGTCTGTAACGAAGTCGATTTCAGCGTCTTCAAGGAATGGCAGGCTCAACTCATCAACGTATGCTGAAAAGCCGCTGTATGGGAGCTCTGTGTCGGTTCCTTCCACCGCTTCAGGTGGGCAGTAAGACACACCACATTCAGCGTTTTGTGTACCTGGGTTTACAACGAAAATACGAATGTTAGTCCCTTCCGGCTGTTGACCGAGAAGATTAGCGAAATGCGTTTGCGCAGTTTCTGTAATAGTAATATTTGACACGACAATACCCGAGTAAATTTGTAGGTTACTGCTGCTATTCTACTCTTGTTGACGTATGGGTCTAGCTTTTTTCCTGATAAGGAATAGTAAAGCGATCTAGAGCGAAGTAGGAGCAGGCGTTCTGCAGATGCAGTAAATATCGATGCTTTCTACACCAACTTCAAGCAATAATTGACATAATTGTCGCACAGTACTGCCCGTAGTAACGACATCATCGACGATCGCTACGTGTTTACACTTCGGCGTTTTATTGAGTAAAAATGCGTCTTGTAAGTTTCGCTCTCGATGGGTTTTAGTATGGCCTCTCTGAGAGTCTGCGTATTGGATACGACGAAATACTTTAGGGTCAAAATGGCGATGCAGGTGGGATGCCAAATGTCTGGCAAGTACATCACTTTGATTGAACCCACGCGATAAATAGCGTCGCCAATGCAGAGGAACACTGGTGATAAGTGGAGCCGGGGCGGTAATACGAGTAGCAAGCAACTGAGTCAGCGCGTCGACGTGCCAGCTCTCGCCATGATCTTTAAAGCGTTGAACCTCGCGGGATAGAGGAAAGTCATAATCGCCAAGTGTGAAGAGTCGTTGCCAGGGAGGTGGGTCGGTTAAGCATACGCCGCACACCGAATCTTCTATTTCTGTCTCCTGCATAGCCAAACCACAATGTTGGCACCTTTTAACAGGGGTAAGGCACTGAAAGCACTGGTTACACCAACGAAGAGGATTAGGCGGTTGTGATGTGTCCAGAGGCAATCTGCACAGGCCACATTGGCTTCCGAGCACGCGATGCATGATGTTTTGCCAGTGATGAGATAACATACAACTTATTCAGGTGGAGGTTTTGCACAGACTAACGCCGAGATGTAAGCGTAAAGAGTAAGTTAAGTGGGAGAGATTGAGAGCATGAACACGAATTTACACTGGCAGTCGTTTGGTCAGGGACCAGATTTGGTGTTGTTGCATGGCTGGGGAATGAATGGTGCCGTTTGGCAGCAGACCGCCGAGTCGCTTCAGTCCAGTTTTCGGGTGCACGTAGTTGATCTTCCAGGATACGGCCACAGCGCTGAACATCATGGTGAAGATTTAGCTAAGATTGCTCAGATGGTGCTAAAAGACGCGCCAGAAAAAGCGGTATGGCTGGGCTGGTCATTAGGCGGTCTGGTGGCGACTCATATTGCGCTTAATGCACCGGAACGAGTGAATAAACTTATCACTGTCGCTAGCTCTCCCAAATTTGCGGCAGAGAAAACATGGCGTGGGATTCAGCCTAAGGTACTGAGTGCCTTTACCGAACAGTTACTGGAAGATTTTTCGCTTACTATCGAGCGCTTTATGGCGCTGCAAGCGATGGGCAGCCCATCAGCCCGCAAAGATGTCAAACAGCTCAAGCAAGCGGTGCTCTCTCGCCCGCAGCCGAACCCAGACTCATTGCTGGTCGGTTTAAACATATTAGCTGATGTTGACTTACGCGACGCGCTTACGTCGCTGAGCATGCCGATGTTGCGTTTATATGGACGCCTTGACGGTCTGGTGCCAGTTAAAGTTGCCAGCGATCTGAATGAGCAGTTACCTCACACTGAGCATGGCATCTTCAGTCAGTCGTCTCATGCGCCGTTTATGACAGAACATGACGCGTTTTGTGAACAAGTTCGAGAATTTGCTTTCCGATAGTGGAGAGAGAGTTAAAAAACTCAAGTTGTTTAAAAAGTGGTCGATGTAGGGTTTGAGCTAGGCTTTATTTGCTAGCGACATTGACGAGTTGGGCGACTCTGAGGAGGGTTCGCAATGATTGTGTCACCGACCAACGTAAGTGTGCCATTGATCGCCCCATCCGTGAATGTGCAAACGGAGCGCGCGGCTCGTGACAACAAAGTCCGGGAGCCTGTGACGCCAACGACGGCATTAGTAAAAACCACTGCTGAGCGCAAAGTAAAAGGGGATGACAAACGGCGACGTCAGTCTGCTTGGGATCCTGCCGAGCATCCTAGTTATGACGAAGAGCCTGATGTTGATGCTCGCTACACTGAACAGCCTGCGGATACGTTAGAACGGCTTTTTGGTTTACTGGCACTCAAGTCGTACAGTGAAGAGCAGGGCAAAGGCTATACGATACGCTTTCGCTTACCAAAGCACATTCTGGATGCTGTGATCAACCAAGGATTGATGGAAAGGCGCAGGAAGGTGATCACGTTTCACTATGGTCACTCGGTCGCGCCTCATACGCCGTCAGACGTGATAGCAGTATTGTAATAACTCAACACTCTACTCAAATAAAAACGCTCCAGTCAGAGCTAACTGACCGGAGCGTTTTCTTTTTTTAACGGAATTTACTTTTTCGCCTTGGCAAAAGCCGCGGCAAAAGCGCCACCCATTGCGTTATTTCCTAATGCATTATTTGATGAGGAATTATCACGACGTGGTTGACGACGTTGCTGATCATTACGACGTGGTGCAGCAGAGCGCTGGCTGCGATTGTCCTGGCCCGGCTCGTCGTTCAGACGCATTGATAGTGCGATACGTTTACGTTGCACATCCACTTCCATCACTTTGACTTTGACGATATCGCCAGCTTTGACCACTTCACGCGGATCAGAGACAAAGCGATCGGTCAGTGCTGAGATATGCACCAGCCCGTCTTGGTGGACACCAATATCGACAAAGGCACCAAAGTTCGCCACGTTCGATACCACGCCCTCCAGAACCATGCCTGGCTCTAGGTCTGCCACGGTATTTACGCCGTCAGCAAAGGTTGCGGTTTTAAACTCAGGACGTGGATCTCGGCCCGGTTTATCCAGCTCTTTGATGATGTCTGTTACCGTTGGGACACCGAAGCTGTCGTTAGTGTAATCGACAGCATGCAAGCTTTTAAGGAAGGTTGTGTCACCGATAAGTGCTTTAATATCTTTACTGTTTTTCTCTGCAATGGTTTTTACCACCGGATAGGCTTCTGGGTGAACTGAAGACGCATCCAGTGGGTTTTTGCCATCCATAATACGCAGGAAGCCGGCACACTGTTCAAAGGCTTTTGGCCCTAAACGAGGCACTTTTTTCAGTGTCGTGCGTGCGTCAAAGCGACCGTTTTCATCACGGAAATCAACAATGTTTTGCGCGATTGTCGTTGACAGGCCTGCTACGCGAGTCAACAGTGCCGCTGAGGCAGTGTTGACGTCCACACCGACGGCGTTTACACAGTCTTCTACTACAGCATCAAGACGTTTAGCCAGCATCGACTGGCTGACATCGTGCTGGTATTGGCCCACACCGATCGATTTCGGATCAATTTTCACCAGCTCCGCCAGAGGATCTTGCAAACGACGCGCAATAGAAACAGCGCCACGCAGTGACACGTCCATATTCGGGAACTCTTTTGCCGCCAGCTCAGAAGCTGAGTAAACCGATGCACCGGCTTCGCTGACCATGATTTTTTGTACTTTCAGGTTGCCGCGCTTGATGAGGTCTGCGACAAAGCTGTCGGTCTCGCGAGAAGCCGTACCATTACCAATGGCAATCAAGTCAACGTTAAACTTGCGTACCAGTTGGTCCACAATCTGAGCCGATTTATCGTATTGTTTTTGTGGCGGGTGAGGGTAGATGGTCTCGGTTGCCAGTACTTTACCGGTGGAATCAACCACAGCGATTTTTGAACCAGTACGCAGACCCGGGTCCAGACCCAGCGTGGCACGTGGGCCTGCTGGCGCTGCCATTAGCAAATCTTTCAGGTTGGTAGCGAAGACATCAATCGCTTCGATTTCTGCGCGTTCTTTCATCGCACCCATCAGCTCGGTTTCCATGTGCATCGACACTTTGATGCGCCATGCCCAGCTGATTACCTGTTTACGCCACGTATCTGCGGGTGCATTGCTAAGTGTCACGCCATAATGGTCTGCAATGATGGTTTCACAGTAAGACTGACGAACGCCTTCTTCCTGTTCTGGATCGGCATTCATTGCCAGGGTAAGGAAACCCTCGTTGCGGCCACGGAGCATCGCAAGGGCACGGTGAGATGGCACTTTACTGAGAGGCTCATTGTGGCTGAAGTAGTCTTTAAACTTCTCGCCTTCGTTTTCTTTGCCTTCGACAACACGAGCCACTAACTCCGCATTGCGGTTCAGGTGTGCACGTATCTTTTCTAGCAGGTTGGCGTCTTCTGCGATGCGTTCCATAATGATTGCACGCGCGCCATCCAGTGCTGCTTTGGTATCCGCGATACCTTTGTCCGCATCAAGGTATTTGCTGGCTTCGCTTTCTGGCTCTGTTTGCGGATGATTCCACAGGGCATCGGCAAGCGGTTCTAAACCCGCTTCAATTGCGATTTGGCCTTTAGTGCGACGTTTAGGCTTGTAAGGCAGGTAAAGATCTTCCAGACGAGTTTTGCTGTCTGCCTGAGTGATTTCTGTTTCAAGTTCAGGCGTCAGCTTACCTTGCTCCTGGATAGATTTCAGAATGGTTTGACGACGGTCGTCCAGTTCACGAAGGTAAGACAGGCGACTGTCCAGCATACGCAGTTGGGTGTCATCAAGGCCACCCGTCACCTCTTTACGGTAACGTGCGATAAAAGGGACCGTATTACCGTCATCAATCAGGGTGACAGCAGCGTTGACTTGCTCTGGGCGAACATTCAGCTCTTGAGCAATCATGCGACAGATAGCTTGGCTCATCCGTGTATTCTCTTTTTATTCAGTTGAGTTTCGTTAGGTATAAACATTGGGGTCATTCGATGAATTTGCAATGTTTTCCGCGAGCAGTGCAAAAATTTACCGGGCGCTGGTGGACATCAGTCAGGTTTGTGTCAAAACTTTAATTAAATTGAGAACTTATATCCTCGATTATCAACTAAAGTACATACCTTAGCTCATAGGGATAATCATGATGAAAAAAATGTCTTTGGCTTTGGCGCTTACCAGTGCCTTACTTTTTGCGCCATTTAGCTGGGCGCAATCTCTTTCCGCAACCACTCAAGATCCAATTTACCAACTCGATGACAAACTGGTGTTAGGTCGGGTAGAAAATGTCTATTACAGCGAGATTCCAGAGTTAAGTGATGTGCCATTCATGGGCAAGATCGACACAGGGGCGGATACCACGTCGATGCATGCCGAGAATATTCATGTCACCAGCTCGAACCCAGAGTTCTCGAACCTGAAAGATAACGAGTTACTTTGGGCGATCATCGATGACCTGGGAGGTACCAAAGCCAAGTGGGATGAGGGGACTTTCGAGCCGTATCAAGTCAAAGTGAGTTTTACCATTCAGCACCCTTACACGGGCAAACAGATCACAGTCACCGATGATCTGGAACGTATCAGTGCGATTCGCAGCCGTACCAGTACAAAACCGATATTGCGTCCAAACGTAAAAATGCCGATGACGATAGCGGGTCATACCGTTGATACCGTTGTGAACTTAACCGCACGTAAGCAGTTTTCTGCACCAATTCTGATTGGAAAAACCTATCTGAAAGATAACGCGTGGGTCTTTGCCGGATATGACTACCTGCAGCAGCAGCCCAAGGCCAAAATGATTGGTAAGCAAGAGCTTGTCTCTGTAGAAGGCGTTCCTTACAAAGTCAGCATCTCGACCCGCAGTCGCTACACCAATGCGCATGCTCTGGACATCAAAATAGATAAGAAAGCCAAGCAAGTTACCTTCACTTTAGAAGGTGAAAACGGCAAGCGACACCCGATGACCTTGCCACTTATTCGTATGCTGAAAACGACGAAAGGTGAGCGACCACTGGTGTATTTACCTGTGAAAGTGTCGGAAAACGAAACTCAACACTGGTTGGTTTATCTGCGTGATCGCAGCAAGCTCAGCTCAAAATTGCGCTTAGGTAACGATGTGGTTAGCCAGAACTTTGTGGTCGACACTGATAAAGAAAACCTGCTTGGCGGTATTGAGAAGAGCTTTAAGAGTGCACTGAAAGCCAAACCTCTGGTTATCTCACCTGAGGAGACGGTTAATATTGATGGTTATTCAGTACCCGCTTACCCGACCTTTACGGTTAAAACGCCGCTTCTGCGTGTGCATGGGTTTGAGTTGAGTGAAAAAGGTAAAGATGAGGTTGCGACCTATTACTTAACCAATGAAAAGGGCAAAGAGGAAAAAATCACCAAACCCGTTGTGAAAAAGTTAAGAGTGGGCGATATCGTGCGCCCTGTGGTTGAAGGGGATTTCGTATTTGGCAATACAGAGAAGACCATAGAGTTTGCCATTGATGTATTGGAGAACGACGAAACCCAGCCATTTTTCGTGTTTGGTCATGACATGGCGAAAGGGGGCGTGTTGCTGAATACGCGAGCGGATCACCTCCTGGATGCCAAACCGTTATTCCGAGCCGGTCATATTGAAGTGGCTGAAGTGGAAGGCATGTTGTTCCCGGTCAAGCTGGATACGGGGGCTGACGTTAGCTCAATCAGTGCCACCGATATTAAGCAATTTCAGAAAGACGGCAAAGACATGGTGAGCTTCACTTACGAAAACGATTATGGCGTGAAAAAAGAGCTGACTCGAGAAGTGGTCAATGTGATGCACATTACCGCGAAGAAGGGCGAGAAAACCAACGTCAGGCCGGTGGTTAAAATGCACGTGAAACTGGGCGATCTGGAGAAGAAAATAGAGGTTAACCTTCAGGACAGAGAGCGTTTTAAGTACAGCATGATTTTAGGTAAAAACTTTTTGAAGCATGGTGTGGTGGTGTCGAGTGATACCAATTACATCGTGACGAAAAAGTCGGATGTCAAAAAGTAAAAACTCAGTCAATTTGTCGGCTGAATGCCAACGTCGCCCCGTGTTTTACGTACTGTGATTGATATAATCTCAGAATTAGAGCCGGGGCATAAATCAAACGAAAACCACCCGTCTCCCAAGGAGAAAAATTGAAAACTAAGCTGATTACGCGTGAAGGCTATAACAAACTCAAACAAGAACACGATTACCTCTGGAACGAAAGACGTCCAGAAATCACCAAGATAGTTACTTGGGCGGCCAGCCTGGGCGATCGTTCTGAAAATGCAGATTACACCTTCAATAAGCGATTATTGCGCCAAATCGATCGTCGCGTTCGTTTTCTCAGAAAGTTTTTACCTGAAGTGACCATCGTGGACTACTCACCCCAACAGGAAGGCAAAGTCTTTTTCGGGGCGTGGGTAGAGATCGAGAATGAAGCGGGTGATGTGAAGAAGTTTCGAATTGTCGGGCCGGAAGAGATTTATGGCGATGCTAAAGGTTATATTTCTATCGACTCACCCATGGCGCGAGCGATGCTAAAAAAACAAGTCGATGAAGAGTTTACGGTTAAGACGCCAGAAGGCGAGAAAGAGTGGTTTATTAACTCGATTGAGTACAACCTATCCAGTCCAGATGCGACAAACCCTAGTTAGAGTCGCGGGTCTGTGAGCGAATGTTCTGGCCATGTTTAACCGACATCCTCATTCATCCTGAGACGAAAGACATTGAGCGCTTTTAAAGGAGCACATAAATGATGAGAGCAGTGATTAGTGGCACCGTTTTAACCGTAGGGTGTTCATTTTCTGCGTTTTCCCAAGAAGAGCTAAAAGGGTGTGATGCAAAAGCATTTGCCGTCGAACAGCAACTTGAATACGCCAAAGTTCAGGGTAAAGAGCAACATATCGAAGGGCTGGAGCGTGCGCTTGCTTCGGTGCAACGTGAATGTGTTCGCGAGGAGCAGCGCCAGCAATTGCATGCGGAAATTGAAAAGAGTCAGCACAAGGAAAAGTTGCAAGTCAGCAGTGAACCAGAGTGGGATCTGAACCAATAACCTGCATTAAATAGGCGGCGTTTTTTCCAGTTTGAGCAATCACTTCGCTCAATATCGGCACTGAATATCAGAAATAATGTGTCAAAAGATCAGCTAAGATAAAAAGAGTAACAATTTGCTCAAGCACGTTTGAATAAACAGTGGTACATTTTCGACAATACATGCTTCTGAAAGGATGTTTCAATGCAGGAAAATCATAAAATTTTAGTGGTTGATGACGATGCTCGTTTACGTGCTCTTTTAGAGCGTTACCTTTCTGAGCAAGGTTTTCAGGTTCGTAGTGTTGCCAACGGCGAACAAATGGATCGCTTACTGACGCGTGAAAACTTCCACTTAATGGTGCTGGATTTGATGTTGCCAGGTGAAGACGGTTTATCTATCTGTCGCCGCTTACGTAACGCGAACAACATGTTACCTATCTTGATGCTGACCGCAAAAGGCGACGAAGTTGATCGCATTGTTGGTTTAGAGGTGGGAGCGGACGATTATCTGCCAAAACCATTTAACCCGCGAGAGCTCCTGGCTCGCATTAAAGCGGTATTACGCCGTCAAACCATTGAGCTTCCGGGCGCACCAAGCACAGAAGAAAAAGTGGTGGAATTTGGTGAGTTCCGTTTGAATCTCGGGACGCGTGAAATGTTCCATGGTGAAGAAGCAATGCCATTAACATCCGGTGAGTTTGCGGTACTAAAAGCCTTGGTCACCAACGCGCGTGAGCCGATGTCGCGTGACAAGCTGATGAATATGGCTCGTGGTCGTGAATATTCGGCAATGGAACGTTCTATTGACGTACAAATTTCTCGTCTTCGTCGTATGTTGGAAGATGACCCGAGTAAACCACGTTACATCCAGACGGTATGGGGCTTGGGCTACGTATTTGTCCCAGACGGCAAAGAAGTCTAATTCGCGTAACTGCACTCCGATATTTGTCTGTACATTCCGTCCTCTTGCATCTCCTGTATGAGGGCGGAAAGTCTCGATTAGGCACATTCTTTTAGCAACACTCTGTTAGGATCACCAGGAACTGTCCATGCGAATCCGAAGCTCTCTTACTCAATCTATTCTGCTATTTATCTCTTTGCTTCTCGCTAGCCAAGTTTTCTCTTATTATGCCGTTTTCAATTATGCGTTAATGCCGAGCCTGCAGCAGTTCAACAAAATTCTCGCCCATGAGCTCAACCTGGTCCTGGATGCCGACGGAGAACTTCAATCTGAAGCACCATTACGACGCCAGTTATTAGAAAGACTGGGTGTAACGGTTCACAGTATTAATAGTGAAAGGGCGGACGAGTTTAATCATGCGATGTCGATTGAATTGATGTCGGAAGAAATGACTCAGGAACTGGACTCCCCGACTGAAGTACGTTTGATGTTGGGCGAGGAGAGTTACATCTTGTGGATGCATATCGACAAGCTACCAAACTCGCTTATTCGTATCCCACTCTCAGAGCTTCAAGAAGAGGATTTTGCGCCGCTTTTTCGTAACAGTCTGATCATGGCATTGCTGATTATCGCTGGTGGCTGGCTATTTATTCGTTTTCAAAACCGACCGTTACTGGCGTTAGAAAGAGCCGCTAAGGGGGTTGGGCGAGGTGAGATACCGCCCCCGATACCAGAGAAAGGCGCGTTAGAAATTCGCGCGGTGACCCGTGCTTTTAATCAGATGTCGAAAGGTATTCAGGAGCTGGAAGAAGACCGAGCTTTATTGATGGCGGGGATCAGCCACGATTTACGAACCCCTCTGACTCGAATTCGTCTCGCGACAGAAATGATGTCACCAGAGGAAAGCTATCTCGCTGAAGGCATCATCAGCGATACGGAAGAGTGTAATGAAATCATCAGCCAGTTTATGGACTACCTTAAACCAGTGAATAATCAGACGTTTGAGGCGGTGGACCTGAACGACATTGTGTGTGATGTCGCAAGTTCAGAAGGCAGTGATGAACGGGAAATTGAGACTAAAATTGAAGAATCTATCAAACCTGCTCTGGGTAATTCGATTGCAATAAAACGTGCTGTGACTAACTTAGTAGTGAATGCGGTTCGCTATGGCAATGGCTGGGCTAAAGTGTCGACGGGCATGACGGCTGATAATAAACTTGTGTGGGTCACGGTGGAAGATAATGGCCCTGGTATTGATCCAGCGCAGGTCGGCAAACTATTTGAACCGTTTACACGTGGCGATACCGCTCGAGGCAGTGAAGGGACTGGCCTGGGCTTGGCGATCGTTAAGCGCATTGTCAGCCAGCATTCGGGATCGGTTGTGATGCGAAATCGTAGTGAAGGTGGCTTAATCGCACAAATCAGCTTCCCGACTAAGTAATCCGACAAAGAAGGCGTTACTAACGAGCAAAATAAAAGCCCAACCGAGAATCTAAGTTGGGCTTTTTTATTATCCTATTGATCAGTTCAGGATTCTTTAATCTCTTCAGCTTCAGACTCTTCATCTTCCAGTTTTTCTGGCAATAACAGGTTCAAGATGATTGCGGTGATACCGCCCGCAGCAACGCCTGTCGAGAAGATGCTCTTAATAAACTCTGGCATAAATTGCAGAATTTCTGGCTTCTGAGCAATACCAAGGCCCATCGAAAAGGACAGTGCCATGATCAAAATCGCACGGCGGTCGAGATCAACACGAGAGATAATACGCACACCTGCTGCGGCAATCGTACCAAACATCACGATGGTTGCGCCGCCAAGTACAGGCTCAGGAATCAACTGAACAAAGCTCGCCACACCAGGGAATAAACCAAGTACAACTAACATACCTGAAATGAAGTAACCCACGTAACGGCTTGCGACACCAGTCAGCATGATAATGCCGTTGTTTTGGCTGAACGTAGAGTTCGGGAAGCTGTTAAAGACTGCAGCGATCGCTGAGTTTAAACCGTCTGCTAGTACGCCACCTTTGATGCGTTTCATGTAAACCGGACCTTTAACTGGTTCACCGGATACTTCTGATGTTGCGGTAATATCGCCGATGGCTTCCAGCGCGGTAATGAAGAAGATCAGTACCAGTGGAATAAACAACGACCAGTCAAACGCCAAGCCGTATTGCATTGGGATTGGCAGCGCAACCAGGTTGGTCTCACTTAGCTGTGATGTGTCTACCATGCCCATAAAGTAGGCAATGATATAGCCAACCAGCATTGCAATCACAATAGAAGCAACGCGAATGTAAGGGTTGTTTGAGCGGTTCAGAATAACGATAAGACCCAGCACTGTGCCAGCCAGAGCTAGTTTGTCCAGGCTACCGAATGTACCATCACCCAATGCGGCATAACCTCCACCCATTGAGACCAATCCAACCTGAATTAGTGTCAGACCAATCAGAGTCACCACAATGCCAGAAACCAGTGGAGTAATGATACGGCGTGCGTGCTCAAGGACTCGGGACAGCAGAATTTCCGCGAATGAAGCCACCAAAATTGTGCCGAAAATGGCGGCCATCATGGTGCTGATGTCGGCACCGCCCGCTTTCAATGACAAGCCTGCACCAATGATTGGGCCTAAAAAGTTAAAGCTGGTGCCTTGTACTGATAACAGGCCAGAGCCTATCGGGCCAAAAGTGCGGATCTGAATAAATGATGATACACCGGACGCAAACAGGGACATGCTAATTATGGTGTTGGTTTGATCGGCTGGTACGCCCAACGATTGGCAGATGATCAATGAAGGAGTAATCACTGCAACGAACATCGCCAGCAGGTGCTGAATGGCAGCGAAAATGGTTTGTGGCAGTGGTGGACGATCATTTAATTGATAGACCAGTTCCGACGATCGGTTTGAAGTTGTCATGGTTTGTCTCGCTTGTCGCAATATTTATTACCCAGCGCTCGCTGAATGGGAGCCCTGGGAGGAGCTGACGTTTTGATCTGTGATTGCTGTTAATCAGTGTCAACTCGGAGTGTTTTAGGTCAACAGACCCTATAATTTGTGCGCGATTATAGAGTGATTTATTTAAAAAGCAAACGATTGCCAGTAGGGGAGAAAAAGGCGATAACGGGGTTGCTATCGCCTTTTAATTTTTTGTCTGATCAGTTTTTCAGATGTTTATCGAAGAAGTTGAGAACACGGGCATAGTATTTTGCTCTGTGCTCATCTTTGTAGAAGCCATGGCCTTCATCATCCAGAACAAAAGACTCGTAAGGGTAGTTGAGGTTATTTAATGCCTTAGCCATCGCATCAAAATGTGCAATAGGCGCGCGTTGATCTTTCCCGCCATGCACCAATAGAATCGAAGCTTTTAGCTTGTCGGCATTGTGGGTTGGAGACATAGATTTGAGAATGGTTGGGTTGGTGCCCAAAACCTCGCTTAAAAAGCTCAATCCCATCTGGGTATCTGGTACGTCCCCTTCTTCGAACATCAGCTCCAGGTCGTAGACACCAGCGGTTCCGACTGCGCACTGAAAAAGCTCTGGAGCAATAGTTGCCGACTGCAGCGCACTGTATCCACCAAAGCTTCCGCCCGAAATACACACGCGGTCCTTATCGGCAATGCCTTCAGCGATGATATGTTGAGTGGCATCAATAATGTCATATTGAATATTGGTCCCCCACTTGCGATAACCTGCGGCCTCAAATTGTTTACCAAAACCGCCGCTGCCACGGAAGTTCACTTGCATTACCGCATAACCGTGACTGGCGAGAAACTGGTTTTGTTCCGTAAAGCGCCACCAGTCTCTGGGACCATGTGGACCACCATGCGGATTGACGATGAGAGGTAAGTTTTTAGCCTCAGTATTAGGAGGAAGGGTGAGATATCCTGAAAGAGTTTTACCATCACGGCTGGTAAACTCAAATGGCTGTACTTCGGCCATTTTGGCAGGGTCTAGCCATTCTCGTGCGGAGAATAGATAGCGAATTTGTTTTGGCTCGGTAGTGAAAAGATAGTAATCACCTGGGTTTCTGTCATTAAATGCCATGATAACGTACGTGTCGCCAGCTTTTGTTTCGCTGACTAACCGAACTTGATGGCCAGGCAGAGACTCCAGGATTTGCTTGAGGTATTCACTGCGTTTGTTTTTGGGATCGACAAACGCATAGGTTGGGTAGTCGCTTTCAAATTCTACCGCGTAGAGCTGTTTTGAGTCTGGGTCTAACCAATGTTGCTTCGGATCCACCTTTGCATCCGAGACGACTTTGCGACTTTCACCGGTCTTGAGGTTTAAGTGATGAATGGCCTTTGGTTCACCGAAATGACTGACGGCGGCATACACCGAGTCTTGATTTTCAGCAAAAGAGATGGGGTGAAACTCTGTGTACTGATTCAGTGAGTTGACGCTCTCGGAGCTCTTCCATTCATCGTTAACGCGATAAAACAGTTCCAGTTTGTTACTGTTATTGAAGCCCGACACAAATCGTACTTCGCCATCATGGTCAGTGAGGAACTGGCTAAAGGCAACTGGAGCCGTTATGAGCTTTGAGCGTTTGCCATTGTATACGTTGACTCGATAGACCTCTCTTGGCGTTTCGGCATCCAGTCGATGCTGTTTCATTGGTAAGGCAGAAACTAAGATATGCCGTTCATCATTTGGCAAGGTATCGAGAACTGTACCAAAAGCCGTGATACCAGACGAAGATCGCACTAACTTACTCGACTGTGGTGGGTTGTAACCAAATAGATAAGCGTATTTATTCCCGTCGACATTGATTGAAACTAATTCACCATAATTTCGTGGCTGTATAGACCAGCTCTTTAAATATTCTTTGGAAGCCACGATGCGATCGTTATTCACCCAATGATAATCGCCAACTTGTTCATTACCAACGAAACGTAACACACTGCTTGGTTGCATGGTTTTACTGTCGAGTATGACGAGCGCATCCTTGCCGTCGATACTGGATTCAAAAGCTAAGTGCTTTCCGTCTGGCGAGATCTTAGGGTTGAAGTAAGCGGAGCTTTTAGCAAAACGCTCCGCAGATTTTACAATGGCACTCTGTCCATTTTCAGCGGCAAAAGATGTAGGGTGTACGGAGCCAACCAATGCCGCGATAACCGCAAGCACAGTCTGTTTTTTCATGCATCTATCCTTGATGACGTTGATTAAATTTTGGAGTTATAGGCGTTTGTATTTTAAGTAAAACCGATTTTTAGAGTTCAACATCTAAATTGTCGTAATTTTGCGCTAAAGTCGAGTTGCGTTGTGCTTAATGAGAGCTAGAGCAGATATGAAAGCAGTCTTACATAATACAAACGGTAAGACTGCCGCTGAAGTTAGTGTGAGTTGCGGATTATGCTTTGGAGTAAATGTCTCGTTCGCCTAACCAACGATCGATGATCGCCGTGGCATTAGTAGGATAATTGTCGTGAATATGGCGAGCTATGCGTTGAACTTCAGGTATTAAGCGCTGATCTCGTACCAAATCCGCAATTTTAAAATCTGCCAGACCGGTTTGCTTGGTTCCCAGTAGCTCACCAGGGCCACGGATCTCCAGGTCTTTCTGCGCAATCACAAAGCCGTCGTTGCTTTCACGTAGTACACCGAGACGTTTTTGTGCGGTTTTTGATAGCGGTGAATGATAAAGCAGAACACAATGACTGGCGACTGAGCCTCGTCCAACACGGCCTCTTAGCTGGTGTAGCTGTGCTAAACCGAGTCGCTCCGGGTTTTCGATGATCATCAGGCTTGAGTTTGGTACGTCCACACCGACTTCAATAACGGTTGTGGCGACGAGCAGGTGCAGTTTGTTGTCTTTAAAGTCCTGCATCACGGCTTGTTTTTCTGCGGGCTTCATACGGCCATGAACTAAGCCAATTTTCACATCAGACAGCTTGCGTTGCAGTTCTTCAGCAGTATCAGCGGCAGCTTGTGCCTCCAATACTTCAGACTCATCAATCAGTGTACACACCCAGTAGGCTTGCTTACCTTCGTTGAGACAGGCGTGGCGTACTCGCTCCACGATGTCGTCGCGTTTGGTATCGGGAATCGCTACGGTTTGAATCGGAGTTCGGCCCGGTGGTAATTCGTCAATTACTGAGGTTTCCAAATCGGCATATGCAGTCATCGCTAGAGTGCGCGGGATAGGAGTAGCGGTCATGATGAGCTGATGTGGGTAAGCGCCTTGCTTGGCACCTTTCTCGCGTAGCTCTAATCGCTGGTGGACGCCAAAGCGGTGTTGTTCATCAATAATCACCAGTGCCAGATGATGGAATTCAACATGCTCCTGAAACAGAGCGTGAGTACCCACTACCATTTGCGCTTCACCGCTGGCAATGCGTGCGAGCTCGGCTTCTTTGGCTTTACCCTTTAACTTACCTGCCAGCCAGCCCACTTGGATTCCCATTGATTCAAACCAGTTGGCAAAGTTGATGGCATGCTGTTCGGCTAGCAGCTCAGTGGGTGCCATTAGTGCAACCTGATAACCGTGCTCGATAGCTCGAACCGCAGCCAGTGCCGCGACGAGGGTTTTCCCTGAGCCTACATCGCCCTGAACAAGGCGCATCATCGGGTGAGGCTTCTCCAGATCGGCTTCAATCTCTTTTACCACTCGTGCCTGAGCGTTGGTTGGTGAGAACGGCAGTTGTGTCAGCAGTTGGTTTTTGAGTTTTTCACAAGGTGCAAGAGGCAAAGCAATATCTTTCCGTCCTTGACTGCGTACAGCCAGCATAGAAAGGTTCTGTGCCAACAGTTCTTCCATGATCAGACGGATTTGTGCCGGATGTTTACCTTCATCGAACTCATCCAAGTTGATCGTTGGGGGCGGTCGGTGAATGGTGTGCAGCGCCTGAGACATAGTGATTTGGTGATTGTATAAACCCGCGGGCAGTAACTCTTGCACCGCGGCTTTATCCAATAACGCTAACGCCTGTTCAGTCAGGTTACGCAGGGTGATTTGTCTTAGGCCATCTGTGGTTGGATAAACGGGCGTGAGGCTTTGTTCTACATCTGGCTTTTGTTCGCTGATATAGAACTTGTAATCTGGGTGGACGATTTCCAAACCCATTCCACCACGCTTTATTTCCCCGTAAGCGTGTACTAACTTACCTTGAGAAAAGTTGTTCTTCATCGCCGCGGTAAAATTGAAAAAACGCAGCGTAATGGTGCCGTTACCATCACTGATTTTTACCGTAAGCATTTTACGTTTACCGAAGGTGGTATCCACCGCCATCACTTTGCCTTGTACCGCCGCCCACAGTCCGGCATGAAGCTTAGCAATAGGATAAATACGGGTACGATCTTCGTAACGAAGTGGCAGATGAAACAGTAAATCCTGAACCGAATGCAAGCCGACTTTGGCCAGTTTTTCTGCGACTTTCGCGCCAACCCCGGATAGGGAAGTTAATGGGACAGCAGATAACAGTTGGGCAGACATAGTGGGCTCAGAAAATGGTTAACATTGCAGTATGTTAACCACGGAGCTGTGTTTTTGTACAGGAAAAGTTTTTTGGAGGACCTAGGTAAAAGAAAGGTCCTAGGTTCTAGAGGAGTTTGTTGAGACGGTGGTCCTCCATTAGGTGTTCGTGCTTGTTGTTTTGGATTACAGATTACGGAATACAGATTATGCACACATTTACCTCTCTGTATTCCGTAAGCGAAGCGTTCCGTATTCCAAGGCAACAGATACCTGATTTTGAATTTTTCACCGTGCTCCCTGCAACGCTTTCTAGGACCTAGGATTCTAGAACCTAGGATCTTTTTTACTTCTTCTGCATCTCTTGCCACCATGCCTCGTCGGCGATGATTTGACCTTCATCGTCGAGTGGCGGATAAGCGAGGCCTTTACGTTTGGCTACTTTGGCCAGAACCGGATGGCCGCGTTCGAACAGAATTCGGTTAATCGTCTCTTTCGGCAGAGCGCTTTCTTCACGGTCGTACATACCAGCAGCCTGACGCTGACGCTGAGCTTCATACAAAATCACCGCACTTGCCACAGAAACATTAAGAGACTGCACCATGCCGACCATTGGGACGATGATGTCCTGATCGGCGAGCTGTTTCGCTTGTTCCGAAGCGCCCACTTTCTCGCTGCCTAGGATAATCGCTGTTGTCTTGGTGTAGTCGATTTCACGGAAGTCGACCGCCGTGTCTGACAGGTTTGTCACCAGGACTTGCATGCCTTGTGCTTTTAATTCTGTTACGGCACTTGCGATAGAGTCGTGAGTGTCCACTTCTACCCAGTTTCGGGCGCCAGCAGAGGTGTGGCTTAAGGTACGCATCTTATCCGGCCAAATGGCGTGGACTTTGTGTAAGCCAGTTGCATCGGCAGTACGGATCACGGCTGAGACGTTATTTGGTTTGTGCACTTCCTCAAGACATAAGGTCAGGTCGGTCTGGCGTGCTTTCAGGACTTGGTGGATACGGTGGTAACGTTCTAGGTTCATAGTGATAGGCACATAAAAAATCGCCACCTAGCGGAGTAGGTGGCGATGGAGGTTATTATTTTCTTCTGCGTCTGACTCGTGTCGCCTGGGGCATCGCTTTGATTTTACGCATGATACCAGCAAGATGAACACGATCTTTTGTGGTCAGTAGTACCGTGACGGTATACAGGCGACCATCGCGTTCTTCCGTAGACAGACCATGAATATTTGAGCCTGTTTTCGAAATCACGTTGGTTAACTCAGCAAGCGCACCCTGGTGGTTGAGCATATCGACTTTAAGTTCTGCGATGAACTCTTTATCGTAATCGTCAGACCAGGCAACGGCCATGTAGCGGTCCGGTTCTTTCTGGTAACCACGTACGTTTGGGCAGGTTTCACGGTGAACAACCAGACCACGCCCCGGTGATACGTGAGCAATAATGTGGTCATCCGGAATCGGGTGACAACAGTTTGCAAACGTCAGCAATAGCCCTTCTGCGCCACGAATCGGCAGCTTTTTCTTCGAGTCGGCTGGAATCGAACTGGTTGTGGTCAGCTCTTCGGTATCACCAAGCAGACGACGTGCAATGACAATACTCATTAACTCACCTAAACCTATTGCAGCCAGCAAGTCATCAGTACTTTCTAAACGAAGGTCTGTCAGAACTTCCTGGATGTTTTCCGGGTAAATCGAGTCAATAGAGTGGCGACCAAGTGCATGGTTCAGCAAGCGGCGACCTAAGGTGATCGACTCTTCACGACGCATGGTCTTCAGAACCTGGCGGATCTTGGTACGAGCACGTGAAGTCACGACATAGTTCAGCCAGGCTGCGTTTGGACGAGCACCCGGCGCACTGATAATCTCGACCGTTTGACCGTTTTTCAGTGCCTTACTCAGTGGGTAAGGGTTACGATCAACACGAGCACCAACACAAGAGTTACCGACATCAGTATGCACGGCGTAGGCGAAGTCAACCGCTGTTGCGCCAAGCGGTAACTCGACGATACGGCCTTTTGGTGTGAAGACGTAAATTTCGTCTGGGAACAGATCCGATTTTACGTTTTCAATGAATTCGAACGAGTTACCCGCGCTTTGCTGCAGTTCAAGTAGGCTTTGCATCCAGCGTTGAGCTTTCACTTGCGCTGTTGTGCCAGATTTATCGCCTTTGTCTTTGTAAGACCAGTGTGCAGCCACACCTTTATCTGCCATTTGATCCATATCTTCGGTACGGATCTGTACTTCTACGGGTACACCGTGAGGGCCGACCATAGAAGTATGCAGAGATTGGTAGCCGTTGGCTTTTGGTACCGCGATGTAATCTTTCATACGGCCCGGGCGTGGCTTGTATAAGCTGTGCACCTGACCCAGTACTCGATAACAGGTATCAGAGGTGTCGACAACCACTCGGAATGCGTAGATATCCATGATGGTGTGGAAGCGCTGCTCTTTGGTTTTCATCTTGTTATAGATAGAGAACAGGTTCTTCTCACGACCCACAACGCGTGAACTCAGACCGACATCTTGCAGACGACCTTCGATTTCACTGTGGATGCGTTGGATCATCTCTTTACGATTACCACGTGCCGTTTTGACCACTTCTTTTAAGACGCGATAACGGTTCGGATAAAGCGCTTCAAAGCCTAATTCTTCCAGCTCGGTTTTGATATTGTGAATACCAAGACGGTGAGCCAGTGGTGAATAGATCTCTAGGGTTTCACGGGCGATACGGCGTTTTTTGTCTGGTCGAAGCGCGCCAAGCGTGCGCATGTTATGCGTTCGGTCGGCCAGTTTGATCAGAATTACGCGGATGTCTTGCACCATGGCCAGAACCATCTTACGAAAGTTCTCAGCCTGAGCCTCTTTCCTGTCACGGAATTTGAGTTTGTCCAGTTTAGATACACCATCAACCAGCTCAGCCACGGTGTTACCGAATTGCTCTTCGAGATCTTCTTTGCTGACATCACAATCTTCGATGACGTCATGCAATAGAGCAGCTTGGAGGGTTTCGATATCCAGACGCATTTCTGCCAGGATTCGAGACACAGCGACAGGGTGGATGATGTATGGTTCACCGCTAGAACGGGTTTGCCCTTCATGGGCATCTCGCGCTACCACATAAGATTGACGCAGAGCCTCAATCTGAGGCTCTGTTAGGTATTCTTGGGCAACGTCTTTGAGGCTATCGAATAGATACAAATTATAGGCCCGGGAGGTTGTTGAATTCTCGAGTCAGAATTAACGGTTGTGAGCGATGCTGCTTACTGCCGCTAGCTCTGCCGCTTCTTGCTCTTGTTGTTCTTGACGTTCACGAGCGTCGAGAACTTCTTTCGTGATTAAACCTTCTTCGATTTCGCGAAGCGCGATAACCGTTGGCTTATCGTTCTCTTCTGGCACTAGTGCATCTTTACCGCCAGTTTGCATTTGACGAGCGCGGCGAGCCGCAATCAGTACTAGGTCGAAACGGTTGCCAACTTTTTCAACAGCGTCTTGAACAGTTACGCGTGCCATGAGGACTCCAATTAGTTAACTAAAATATTAGAATGACGAGAAAGTATACAGCCTAACTGCTTTATTTACTAGCAATTAGACAGGCCACTGCACGTGGGCTTTCTCGGGGATTTTATTGTCTGCTCTTTGCTGCGAAAAAATAGGCGCAAAGAAGCAAAATTCTTGGTGTTTTACAGTGTACTTATTATATGGAAGTTACTCTGCTAATAACGCGTCAAGCATACCTTTATATTTAGCAGCTTGCTTTTCTTCCTTCAATCTTTCTGCGCGAAGAATGGCTTTAAAGTCCACCAGCGCGGTATCGAAGTCGTCGTTTACAATTACGTAATCGTATTCATTGTAATGCGAGATTTCTGACTTAGCTTCTGCCATGCGCTTAGCGATGATTTCATCACTGTCTTGGCCACGCACGTTCAGGCGACGCTCTAACTCGCCGTTTGATGGCGGCAGGATGAAGATGCTTTTCGCTTCTGGCATTTGCTCACGAATTTGTCGTGCACCTTGCCAGTCGATATCCAGAAATACGTCGATACCTTTGTTTAACGTTTCTTCAATCCATACGCGAGACGTACCGTAGTAGTTGCCAAACACTTCAGCGTATTCAAGGAAGTCACCTTGCGCAATGAGAGTTTCAAACTCTTCTTTTGCGACGAAGTGGTAGTGGATACCATTTTCTTCACCAGGACGCATATCACGAGTGGTGTGAGACACAGACACTTTCATTGCGTATGTTGGATTACGCTCCAACATTGCTGAGATCAAGCTAGATTTACCTGCGCCGCTAGGTGCAGATACGATATAGAGAGTACCTTTGCCCATTGTACTGTTCCACTATTGATTGGATTGATTGAGTGCCGACGCAAAGTCGCGACAGTCTTATAACGATAGCACTGGCCTTGTTGAATTAACCACCAAAGGGATGGATATTGGTGATAATCCCGCCAGAAAAATGGAGGCGAAGAGTATCATGATCTCTATATTGTTACCAGTTGATCTTTCGCTCTGTACTAACTCATCATAAAAGAGCCACTTATTCCCGAGTGTGCTGCACTAACATTGTTTACTTGAGCTGCATTCTTGTTGTACGCAGATTCCTGATGTCGCTGGGGTTCCTCGGAATGACGGAAATATTCTCAGGTTTTAGAGTTCCTAGTAATGACGCTGATGGAGAATGTAATAAATAGAGGGAAAAAAGGGGAAGCTTTCACTTCCCCAGGCGTGCGACTGACTCACACTTAATTTAATTATATTGACTTGGTTCAGCCTTGAGTCTCTAGGAAGTTGATCCAAGGGTTTGCTACGGCTTTCAAGTCTGGAGACTGCGCGGCCGTTTTCATTGCTTTAAGCGCACTGTCTGGCTGGTTAAGCTCAAAATAAGCCATGCCACGAATGTAGGCTAATTCGCCTTTTTGATCGCGTTTGGCGTCAGGCGCGGCGTTTTGAGTAAACTTCGTCGCGGCTGAATATTGCTTGTCTAAAATCATCAGACGAGCGATTTTGATTTGAGTTTTCGCCTTTGGAGCCAAGTTATAAGCTTGTTGGTAGACATCGATTGCGCGTCCAAGCTCTTGCGCTTGCTGCCAGAAGGCTCCCTGTTTTTCCAGATTTTCTGCATTGCGCTCAACGTGACCTTCTTCAAAGGCGGATTGAAGCGTTTTTGCTGCTCGGAATGGTACCCCTTGATAAGCTTGGAAGTTCACTAAGCGTAGGTACTCTTTCTCGCCTTCCAAAAGACCCAATTTATAGGCCATCTCCAGAGTAGAAAGGGCATTGCGCTCTTGGTTTAACTCCATGTAAATACCAGACAACTGCGTCCAGTAACGCTTACTTTGCGGGTACTTGGTGGTTAAAATCTTCAGAACGCCAGCAACGCTTTTGAACTGTTTCAGTTCATAATGAGCCGACATCAATAGCTGGTACCAAGATTCACTAGGGTCTTTACTCATTGCGATGGCCTTTTTCGTCGGCGGAATCGCGTTTCTGTAATCTTCTAGCTGAATATAAGCACTCGCCAGGGTGATGTAGGCATGAGCCTGAGGTTTTTCTTCCGTCGTCTCGGCAATCTTGAACCATTCATTCATGGTCGAGACGGATTTTTTAAACTGACCCTCAGCAAGATAAAGTTGCGCCACGCTGTAGCGCACTTGTTGTGCAACGGGCACTGGCAGTGCGTTTAAACTCAGTGCATCAGCAAAGTATTTGATCGCTTTGGTGTAGTTGTCCTGCAACGAATACAAAAAGCCCATTTGTTGCAATAGTACCGCACGATCGTATTGACGTTTGCTGGTGCTACTTAATGCCGAGTTCAGTTTCGAGATGGCTTCTGAATACTGCTCAGTTGCGATCAATTCCTGAACTTTATTGACGGTTCTGAATGTTCGGTCAGACAACTCAGGAGTGCTGGAGAAAGCAGGCGCGCCGTACGCGCCTGCAATGAACACCAGAGAAGCCAACAATTTTGTGTATGATTTCATGATTGCGACTCCTTAGTTGGTAGAGAACTCAATTTCTTGAGAAAGACGAGAACTCACGGCTTTACCTTCAACCATCTTAGGTTTGAAGGTCCATTTAGCGACGGTGGTCTTCGCTGCTCTGCCCAAGCCTAACTTACGTGGTGTCTCTTTTAAGACTCTTACATCTTCAACGCCACCGCGTTCGTTAACGGTAAACTCTACCAGTACGATACCTTTCTCAAGTCCCGAGCGTGCCGCTTTACGAGGCATCTGCGGCTGGAACGTAGCCAGAGGAACCGGGCCTCCACCGCCAACCATCTGAGCACCACCCCCTTGTGTGTAGTGACCCAGTACTGAACCACCGGTTACGTTAACTGGCAGGTCTAGCTTTGGCATGTCCATTGGAACTTGATCCATCACTGGCTTCACCGTCGATGTCACCTTCATTTCTGGTGGTGGCGGCGGGCGCTTAGGTGGTGGTGGTTTCGGGAGTTCGCGTTTTTTCTCCTGTATTTTTTCTTCTGGTTTAATGCGAATGAATTCGACCATACGCTGGTCGTCATTCGACACTAGCTCGTGGCGCTCTTTGTTTACCAGCTTGTCCATCCCCCAGAACAGCCCGAGGGAGACAATGAGCGCCAGTGCAATTGAGGCCAGATACCGCATAAGCTTAATCCTTACCGGTTGCGGCAATGGAGATGCTTTCAACACCTGCCATCTTGATCTGGTCCATAACCTTCACGACTACGCCTGCGTTGGCTTCTGTATCCGCCTGGATAACAACCGCACCATCAGGGCTTTCAGCGCGAAGACGCTCGATGTTGGCGCGAACGGCGTCGACTTCAATGCGTCGTTTATCAACCCAAACGTCACCCGCTGCACCAACGGCAACCATGATGTTACCTTTCTTCACGGTTTGTGCTGAGCTTGCCGTTGGGCGGTTTACTTCAATACCAGCTTCTTTAACGAACGATGTTGTTACGATAAAGAAGATCAACATGATGAATACGATGTCGAGCATCGGTGTCATATCGATAGCGGTTTCATCACTGCTATCACTGCTATAGCGTCTTTTCATGACCTATACCTCTAATTCCATTTACTCAGGCAATATGCTTTAGCTTATCTTCCAGCTTTTGCGTTGTGACTTTGGCTAAATGATCAAGACGTGAACTAAAGAACAGTCCTGACAGAGAAGCCACCATCCCGGCTAACGTTGGGATTGTTGCCTTTGAGATCCCCGAGGCCATTGCTCGAGGGCTTCCTGTTCCTGTTACCGCTAAGATGTCGAATACCTGGATCATGCCGACAACCGTGCCGAGCAGACCGAGTAGGGGACAAAGCGCAATCAATACTTTCACGATTGGCAGACCCTTTTTATTCTCAATATCCTGACGAGAAACGATTTCTTGTCGGATCATCTTCGCGTTCCAGCTTTGATGTTCTGAACGCTCGCTCCAAAGCGTCACGGCTTTTTTCGCGGCTCTGGGAGCGACGGCGGCAAAGTAGAACCAACGTTCTAGCAGTACTGCCCACAACATGAAGCTGAGGATGAAAATGGCGACGAGTACATCGCCACCCATTCCCAAGAAGCGCCTAATTGATTCAAGTTCTCCAACTAACCACCACATAACGCCTCCTTAGCTTTCGGCTTTATGTAGTTTTTCCTGATAGCGAGCGATGAAACCTGCACTCTGTTCTTCAAGAGTTTGAACCAAACGGCGACCTTTACTGTGTACGATGGTGTAAAGGAACAGCAGAGGAATTGCGACAACCAGACCTAGCATGGTGGTTACCAGTGCTTCAGAGATACCGCCAGCCATGAGTTTCGGATCGCCTGTACCAAATAGCGTGATTGCCTGGAAAGTACCGATCATACCCATTACCGTACCCAGTAGACCGAGTAGCGGTGCGACAGAAGCAAACAGTTTGATTGAGCTGATAAAGCGTTCGATGCTTGGAGCGTTACGTAGAATGATTTCGTCCAGTTTCGCTTCCAGATCTTCAAGGTTGTCGCCTTTGTGCTCTTGGTAAGCCTGGATAACTTCACCCAGTGGGTTGCCAGGGATAACCGTTTCAGATTTCGCCTGTTTACGCATTTTGCCACCGATAACCTGAAGACGTAGGAAGCACATTAGCGCGATGATCGCACCAACGGCACCCATTGCCAGGATGACGTAACCAACGATACCACCTTGGTCAATACGCTCCTGAACCGTCGGACTCTGTACTAGTAGCGATAGGATGACGCCACGAGATGGATCAAGGAACAGTGGCTCATAAGTACCTTGTGCCGATTCGAACCCACCAACCAGGCTAGTGATGTTTTTGCTTGGTTGACGAGATAGTTCTTCGAACTTAGCGGTCTGAGGAACATAAGTAACGTATTTACCGTCAGCAATTGCGTTAAACTCACCCACTAGTGTAACGTCGTGTACTTCTTCGTTACCTTCACCATAAACAACCGTTGCTGGTGTTGTTGTTGTTTCACCAGATACGATCACTTGTTGAAGAATGGTGTGCCAGAATGCTTCTAGCTCTTGAGTTGATGGTAGCTCTTTACTTTCTGCCAGTTTAGTCAGTAGTGCATCACGCTCTGGGAACTGAACGGCATTTTGCGAAGCCGCGAACAGACCTTTAAATTCGCCAGCGTATTGACGAACTACACCAAACATTTCACCCAAGGTACCTGAGCGAACACGTAGGGTTTCGGTTAATTCAGTCAGTTGTTTGTCGTTTTCGTCAAACGTCGCTTTTAACTCATCACCAAGCGCTTGTTGTGACGCCAGCTCATCGCGTGCTTGTTGTAGCAGCGCCGCTTGTTGGTCACGATCGCGTTTGAAGATAGCTTCACGTTCTTTGTTTTCTTTCGATTCAACAATACTTTCTGATTTTACGTTTTTCAGTAGCTCAGATAGGGTTTGTGGGGTTTCTGCCTGAACGCCAGAAACCATAAATAAGCTCGCTAATAGGCCAGCGGCTAGCGTTTTGAATCCTTTCATCTCTTATTCCTCCCCAGCAAATACAGGCAGTTTGATCAGCGATGGTGGCGCTTGCTTCTTAGCGATGCGCAGACCTTGCTGTACAGCGATACGGTAGCTTTCTGGTAGTGTTTCCCATTGACGAGTTTGTTGGTTCCACATACCCGTTTCACCACCGTCTGGAGATTGGAATAGAAGCGCTGTACGACCAATACGCAAGAAGTCGTAAGTCACGACTTCGCCGTTACGGTCCAGGCTAGCTTTATAAGATTCGATTGAGCGCGAGAAGCCTTCTTCGATTTGGTAAGCTTCCATCACTTTACGGAATTTTTCTGAAGTAGTTACGTCAGCGCGATCCATCAGGCGGCGTAGCTCTTGAACACGTTTATTACGTTCTTCTTTTTGGAACGGAAGATCGAGCGTCACAAATTCGTCTAGGGCATCGATCATTTTTAGTGTTAGAGGAACAACTTCTGTTGCCGTTTGATCGATTTGAGCAATTTGACTGTTTAGTGAGTCCAGCTCGCCTTGCTGAGACTGAACCATACGATTAATTTGCTCGTTGTAGACTTTCATGCTGTCGATTTGACGAAGTAAGCCTTTGTATTCCGCCAACATGCTTTCTGTATTTTCAGCATAGTTGTCGATTTTTTGTTGTGAAGCCTGGGAAGACTTCGTGGTTTGTGCTTGATTAGAGACTACGGTTCCTGAGTCAGCAGCCATTACTGCACCACTTACCGACAGGATCGCGGCAGTCAACGCACTTACGCCAAATTCCTTTAACGTCATAGTAGCATCCTTGTTAGTGTATAAAGTCAGTCGAATAGGGCGCAGGAAATCCTCCTGCGCCAAAGGTCTTAATTAAAAGTTTTGAGAGTATTTCAAGAAGTAAACACGGCCTTGAATGCTGTATAGGTCTTCGTTGTATGTCACACCGTCAGATTCAAATGATGGATCTTCGTCAGTCAGGTTACGTACACCCGCTGTGAATTTTGCATCCCATGGAGCCAGGTAGTTGTACGCCACGTTCCACGTTGTTTGTGAAGAGATGTGGCCAGTTTTCTTGTAGTTGTCATCAACATCTTGTGCTTGGTCTGCGATGTGATCGGCAGATACGTAGATGTCATGATCTTCAAGGAAGCTCACACCAACACCAGAGTTGAAGCGGTACTCAGGCAAGCCGTTGCGACCTACCTGGTTGTTCGTTGGACCACCAACGTATTCAGGTGTGCTGTAGTCAAGTACGTAGCTACCCATAAAGTCGTAGCGAACGGTCGCGTAATCGAAGTCGTAGCGGTAACCCAGTTTCAAGTCGATACCTGAAGTATCCAGTGTACCTAGGTTCTGAAGCCCCGCTGTTGCTTCAATGATACGACCGTTTTCACGGATGATGTTCGGGTTAGAAACGCCAGAGCTACGCTCTTCGTCGATCATACTTTGCAGAGTATTCAGTGTGATCATGTCATCAATGCTGATGTTGTAGTAATCCACTGTTACGTCAAGATCTTCGATTGGTGAGTAACTCACACCGAAGTTAAATGATACTGACGTTTCTGCTTCCAGATCTTCGTTCGAAGTACGAGTCACATCGTATTGAGTCTCTGGACAGTCTTCGATTGCAATACCATTCGCTGTACAGTAGCTGTAGTCTTTTGCGAAGTCTGATGAGTAGCTGTCAGCCGCGTAAAGGTCAGATAGTGTTGGAGCGCGGAAGCCCATACCAGCACCAGCACGGAACATCAGGTTATCAAGAGGCTGGTAACGGAAAGAAACTTTTGGCGAGATCTCATCCCCGAAGTCGCTGTAGTGGTCGTAACGAGCCGCCAGGTTCATTTCCAGCTCATCAGTGAATGCGATCAAAGATTCCGCGTAGAATGCGTAAGTTTCACGATCACCTGCAGCAGAGTTACCTGAACTACCGATGATGTTACCCGCTTCACTTTGTGGATCATAGATATCGGAGTAGTCGTAAGTCGTGAACTCGGCACCAAGGTACAGTGGAATGTTTACGTCACCCACTTGCGCAAGGTCAAACTGAAGACCACCAGAGAATTGGTGCATTTCCATTTCTGTTTCACGGCCGGTACCGGCAGAAAGCTGGTCTGTCGCGTCTGCGCTGAACTCACCGTCGACAAATTGACCTGATTCTACAAGTTGTGATGCTGCTGAACCGAAGACATAGCCAGTGCCGGTTTCGCTACCGTTGGAGTAGTTCATATGGTAGCCGGCTTCCCAAATCACGTCGCCGAACGAATCGGTGTAAAGGGTACCATCTAAGCCTGCTTTGAAATCAGCCTGGAAGTCTTTAACGGTATTATCACGCGTACCTACGTTGTTGAAACGATAGTAGACCGAAGCAGGGCCGGCTGTTGGATCAAGGCCATTTTCTGCGAAGAATGCCGCACCACCATCAGTGTCCGGGTTTACTGTAAAGCCACCCGCAGCTGGTGCGAAACGACCAAAACTTTCGTTACGGTTTAACATTAATTGTGAATTAAACGTTGTGTCGTCAGTCAGGAAGATATTACCGTTAACGAATACGGTGTTACGCTCTAGAGAGGCAGTTTGAGCCGCTTCGCCAGTGTAGTCGTAACCACAGATGTCACCCAGACCCGGGTAGTTGGTTAGGCCAACAAACCCTTTTGATGTACAAGATGCATCAGTGTTGTAACCGTTAAGCGCTTTCAATTCGCCGTCATGGTATACGTTACGGCCGTAGATACTAACGCCCGACATATCGAAGTAGTTCGCTGCGTCAGTATTGGTCGAGCTTAGGTAATCACGGCTGCGTTGGTAGATTTCATCTTTGCTGTCATGCTCAAACGAGAACATGATGTTGCCTTTCTCGCCACTGGTACCCATCACAAGTGCAACGTTCTGCTCATCGCCGTCGTCCTGACTTGGGATGCCTGAACCTACCGTCACGTTGATACCGTCAAACTCTTCTTTGAGAATGATGTTGACTACACCGGCAACCGCATCAGACCCGTATACCGCCGAGCCACCATCGGCCATCACTTCAACACGCTCTACGATAGCAGATGGGATCGCGTTGATGTTCGCAGCGCCACCACCCATGGTTGCTGAACCAGGTAGACGTTTACCGTTAACCAGAACCAGAGTACGTGAAGCGCCTAAACCACGTAGAGACATGGTTGCCTGGCTTTGCCATGAGGTGCCTGAACTTTCACTGAAAGAACCAAATGAGTTGAATGAAGATTTACGTAGAACGTCTGCAATCGATACGTCACCAGCACGTTCGATTTCCGCTCTGCCGATAACTGCTATCGGAGTGCTTCCTTCCATTGATGCGCGCGTAAGGCGCGAACCAGTAACTTTCATCTTTTGAAGTTTTTCAACTTGCTGCTCTTCTGCCTGAGCTGCTACAGGTGCGAATGCCGTCGCCGTACCTAAAGCAAGGCTGATCGCAACAGATAAAGCTGTTGTGTTTTTATACATCCTTGTTGCTCCAATTTATTATTATTTCCTGTGTCTGGTCGTAAAACGACCAAATGTGACGTTAATGTTTCGTTAACGTGCGGCCAATGTATAACCGAGGTCAAAAAAGGAAGTCAAACCAGTAGTAAACTAGGATGGTCAAATGTAAAAAAGATGTAAAAACCCAAATGAGTTACGAATTGCAGAATAAATAACTAACCAATCATAAGAAAATGACATTAAACCTCGATAAAACACCGTATTTTGTCATTCTTGTAAACTTTAATGGGTTATGTTGTGTATGCTTTTTAAGTGGGTAATAGAATCTGAATATATGTATTTTTCCAGTGAATAATTCTGACGTGAGTTTTATATGAAATGCTAATCAAGTAAGCTCTAGCACGTTAGGTGGTATCAAAATATGATACCCATTGCCATTAAAGGGCTCACTCGTATTTTTGAGTCAATATGTTGAGCTTAATAATGTCTTATTATTCTAAATTTATGCATTTTTATGTAGGGTTTTGGCTCTAATTTGGCCAGGTTGATATTCTGTATGAATTATTTTTGTGGTTTTTTATCATTTTTTACCAAAATATTGCGTTTTTTTTGATAGGGGACGAAGTGTGTCATGTTTTGTTTTTAAACACTTGAAGCCAATGTGGATTCAAGCTAAATATGACGCTGACATTATTGCAGTCATCTAAAAACAAGTTATTGACACACATGGATCGTGTTTCAATCTTTTAAATTTCTGCAAGATAGATATGCACCATTTGGGGCCGGTCATTCTCTGTTTAACCGGTCTAAATTGGACAGTAGACAAGGAGCAAGTTGTATATGCTGTCGTACTTTTTACGCCGTTTAGCGTTGGTCATTCCGACGTTTCTCGGAATTACCATTCTTATTTTTGCCATCACTCGTTTCGTTCCGGGTGGCCCTGTTGAGCGTATGTTGTCACAGATGCAATCGCAGGGAGATGGCGCTGCCGCAATGACGTCCGCGGGGGGCAATACCGCGCTTTCTGATGATCAAATCGCAGAGTTGAATGCTTTCTATGGCTTAGACAAGCCAGTGATGGAAGCGTATGTCGAGTGGTTAAGCCGTTTGGTCACGTTAGATCTTGGTGAATCAACCCGTTATTACGAACCTGTCTCAGAGATGATTGCTGAACGCCTGCCTGTTTCCCTGTTTTATGGCGGGATGACGTTCTTTGTCAGTTACTTTATCTCCATTCCTCTTGGTTACTACAAGGCGCTCAAGCATGGCTCCGTGTTTGATTCTGCTTCCTCGGTATTGATATTTGTCGGGTATGCCTTACCAGGTTATGTGGTGGGTGTATTGCTCATTACCTTGTTCAGTTATCACCTTGAGTGGTTCCCGATGGGGGGCTTTGTTGGTGATGATTTTGATGACTATGAAACTTTCTTCGAAAGAGCAAAAGACATCATGTGGCATGCTGTGTTGCCATTGATTTGTTATCTGATTGGTGACTTTGCCACGCTGACGATGACGATGAAAAACAACCTGATGGAAAACCTGTCGTCAGATTATATCCGTACCGCAATTGCGAAAGGGCTACCTTTCAAAAAAGCAGTTCGTAAGCATGCTCTGCGCAATAGTCTGATACCAATTGCAAGCCACTTCGGTAACTCTTTGTTGTTCTTTATGACCGGTGCCTTCCTGATTGAAGTAATTTTCAACATTGATGGTATTGGCCTTCTGGGGTACGAATCCATCATGGAGCGTGATTATCCTGTGGTAATGGGCATCGTTGCTATCAACGCGATACTGCTGCTGATCGGTAACATCGTTTCAGATATCTGTGTTGCTTTAGTCGACCCACGAGTGAAGTTTGGAGCGTAACATGATTAAAGTTAGTCCATTAACTCAAAAGAAAATTCGCCACTTTAAAGAGATCAAGCGTGGTTATTGGTCGTTTGTGGTGCTATCGATCATGTTGATCCTCTCTCTGTTCGCTGAGTTGTTGATCAACAGTAAAGCGCTGGTGGTTAAATATGACGGCAATTTCTATTTTCCCGTCGTGAGTGATGTGCGCTTGGGCAGTGATTTTGGCCAGAACTCAGCAAGTGAAGCTGATTACCGTGTTTTGCAAAAAGTGTTTGCAGAGCAAGGTGGCGATAATTTTGTGATTTTACCTATCGTTCCTTGGAACCCGTATGAGCAGGATTTCAGTGGTGATTTCCCGCCAACAGCACCAAGCGCTGAGAATAAACACTATCTAGGTACTGATGTTATCGGCCGGGATATCTTAGCTCGACTGGTTTATGGCTTTAGAACCGCGATGGGGTTTGCTTTGTTGACCATGGTTATCTCGTACGCGATTGGTACTGCAGTCGGTTGTGCTATGGGGTTCTGGGGCGGCAAGTTCGACTTGTTCGTCCAGCGACTGATCGAAGTTTGGTCGATGGTGCCATTCCTTTACGTGATTATGATTCTGGTTTCGATCGTTCAGCCCACCTTTGCGCTTTTCGTCGCTATCAACGTCCTCTTCACCTGGATGGGCATGACCTGGTATATGCGGACCATGACCTATAAGGAAGCGGCTCGTGAATATGTCATGGCAGCGCGTGCATTAGGTGCGTCAACGGGTCGAATTCTATTTAATCATATTCTTCCTAATACTATGGTTATGATTGTCACACTGGCGCCATTTACCATTGCGGCTAACATTACGGCACTTACAGCGCTGGATTATTTAGGCTTAGGCCTGATGCCACCAACACCGAGCTGGGGTGAACTACTGCAACAAGGTAAGTCGAATTTAGACTCGCCATGGATTGTTTCGTCAGTGGTGACGTCAATTGTATTGGTACTAGTGATGGTGACCTTCATCGGTGAAGCAATCCGAGCAGCTTTCGACCCGAAAAAATTCACACGCTATGTTTAAGTGAGCGAGTGAACAAAACATAAAAAGGGAAGTTTTATGAAAAGATTACTTTTAGCGTCTACGTTGACCGCCCTGAGTTTCGGTGCGATGTCCGCGACGCTCCCAGATGACTTAGAGTGGCAAACAAACTGGGATGAGCCGCTATATGGCTCTCCGGAAGCCAAGCGTGGCGGTACTTATCGCACTTACATGTCGAGTTTTCCTCAGACACTGCGCAGCGTAGGGCCAGATGCGAATGCAGGACTGCGTGCTTTCCTGTTAGATGACACGCCAGGGTTGGTGGTGCGTCATCCGGATACTTTGGAATTCATTCCTGAGCTGGCAAATGAATGGGCGTTGGCCGGTGATAATAAGACGGTGTACTTCAGACTAAACCCAGAAGCGAAATGGTCGGACGGAGAACCTGTTACCGCAGACGATTTTGTTTTCATGCTCAAGTTCTACCGCTCCAAAGATATTCTGGAACCCTGGTACAACGATTACTACAACAAAACGGTGGCAGATGTCGTTAAATACGATGATCACACCTTCTCCGTTGTCGCCGCTAAAGAGTTTAACCAAGAAGAATTGATGCTGAGAATGGGAGCACTGCGCCCACGCCCAGCGCACTTCTATGCCAATCCAGCGAAAGATGAAAACGGCGATGGTATCCATGACAACTTTGTTCGTTATTACAACTTTAAGAGTGAGCCAACCACGGGCGCTTACTACTTAGATGATATTAAGAAAGGTAAAAGCGTTACCTTCAAACATGTCGGTAAAGACTGGTGGGGTTATAGCAATAAGTACTATCAAAACCGCTATAACGTCGACAAGATTCGTATCACCGTCATTCGCGACAATGACATTGCAATGAAACACTTTGAGAAAGGTAACCTCGATGCATTTGGTCTCGTACTGCCGAGTCTATGGCATGACAAATCTAACTCGGAACCGTATCAGAAGGGTTACATCGAGAAGTTTTGGGGTTACAACCAATATCCTGTAGGGGCTGGTGGTCTTTGGATTAACTCAGCGCAACCGCTGTTAAATGATCTTAATGTGCGCAAAGGCGTCACCTATGCGACGGATTTCGATGGCATGATCGAAAATGTCTTACGGGGCGACTACTCACGTAAACCGAACCCAATGGGTTTTGGCCATGGTAAATACTCGCTGCCGGATGCAAAAGCACCAGCCTTTGATGTGGATAAAGCAATAGCCGCATTTGAAGCCGCAGGGTTTGACACTATCGGTGCCGACGGCATTCGTGTTAACTCTGACGGTCAGCGTCTGAGTTTTGAGTTGACCTATGGTACACCTATCCATACCCCGCGAATTGCTTATCTGAAAGAGCAAGCTAAATTGGCTGGTTTGGACATTGAGCTGAAACTGGTTGATGGTTCTTCGATGTTCAAATACGTGAGCGAGAAAAAGCATGATCTTGCGTTCTTAACCATGAGCACCTCAGAGATCCCTACTTATTGGGAATACTTCCACTCGGTCAATGCCAATAAGCCGCAAACCAATAACTTCACTAACTACAGTACGCCTGAGCTAGATGAAAAAATCATGGAGTATCGTTTTAGTTTGGATATGGATAAAAAGGTCAAGCTGGGACACGAGATTCAACGCGAGATCATTGATGCACACGTGATCATTTCTGGCTATATGGTGCCTTATGTTCGCTACGGCCACTGGCGCTGGCTCAAGTTACCAGAGAAACCAATGAACCGTATGACAGAAGCACTTTACAGCGGTGGCATTATTGGTGATGGCACATACTGGATCGACAGTGATGTGAAAAAAGAAACTCAACAAGCGATGAAATCAGGTAAGGCATTCGAACCTGTCGTTGAAATCGACGACACCTATAAGCTGTAGGGAGGTGTTATGGAAAACGATGTAATCTTAAGTGTTAAAGACCTCGAAGTAGAATTCATCACTGACGATGGTCCGGTAAAAGTGCTGCACGGCGTAAACTTTGATGTTCGAGCCGGGCGAACGTTGGGCTTAGTAGGCGAGTCGGGCAGTGGCAAGAGTGTGACCTCAATGGCCATTATGGGGCTGCTACCGAAACCATACGGCAATATCATTAAGGGCGAAGTGAATTATCGCGGAACCAATTTAGTGGATCTACCTGCAAACGAAATGTATGCCATGCGTGGTAACCGCATTTCGATCATCTTCCAGGATCCAATGACCGCTCTGAACCCAGTACACTCTATCGGCCGTCAGATATGTGAAGTGCTGGAGCTGCACCGACCGGAGTTGGATAAGAAGTCCCGTGAGTCCTATGCAATTGAAATGCTGGATAAAGTAAAAATTCCAATGCCGGAAAAGCGTCTCAATGAGTATCCGCATAACTTGTCTGGTGGTATGCGTCAGCGTGTCATGATTGCGATGGCACTGGCCTGTAAACCAGACATCCTAATCTGTGACGAACCAACGACAGCACTGGATGTAACCGTACAGGCGTCTATCCTTGAATTAATGAATGAACTTCAGGAAGAGACGGGCATGGCGATGATCTTCATCACCCACGACCTTGGCGTGGTGGCAGAAGTCTGTGATGACGTAGCAGTGATGTATGGTGGGCGAATTGTTGAAAAAGCTGAGATATTTGAACTGTTTGATAACCCTCAGCACCCATACACTGAGCGTTTGATGGGCTTGATGCCAAGCTTAGATAATGAACCTAAGCAGATGATTGACATCAAACCAATAGATGCAAGCATGTTTGCTCACTAGTGCAAAGTGAACGAGTCATAAAAGAGGATGTTATGGCAAAAGAAGTATTAAGAATTGAAAATCTTAAGCAGCACTTTGTATCTGGTAAAGGGCTGTTTAAGAAAGGTTACACGATTAAGGCCGTAGATGGTGTGTCTCTGTCGGTCGGTGAAGGGGAAACGCTGGGTCTGGTAGGAGAATCAGGCTGTGGCAAAAGTACCTTAGGTCGCACAATATTAAAGCTTTACGAACCAACGGAAGGCAAAATCTTTTTCGAAGGCAAAGATATCACCAAGTTGTCGGTAAAAGAGATGCGCTCTCTGCGTAAAGATATGCAGATTGTATTTCAGGATCCGATGGAGTCGCTCAATCAGCGCCACACCATCGGTATGATTCTGGAAGAACCCTTTGTTATTCATAAAATTGGTACGCCAGCGGAGCGCAAACAGTGGGTGAAAGAGTTACTGGTTAAAGTAGGCTTGCCAGAAACGGCGGTAAACCGTTATCCACATGAATTTTCTGGTGGTCAGCGCCAACGTATCGGTATCGCTCGTGCGATTGCGTTAAAACCAAAACTTCTGATTTGTGATGAGTCGGTTTCCGCACTGGACGTATCTGTTCAGGCACAGATTCTCAACTTGTTGTTACAGCTACAGCAGGAGATGAATCTGGCGATCATCTTTATCTCGCATGACTTATCCGTTGTGAAGCATGTCTCAGATAAAGTCGCGGTGATGTACTTTGGTAAGGTGGTAGAAGCGGGCAGTGTGAAAGATATCTACGCTAACCCACAAAACGAGTACACCAAAAAACTGCTTTCTGCTATCCCAATTACGCATCCTAAATATAGAAAGAAAAAGCGTGTGGCTGAAAAAAAGCAGCGAGTGGCGTAAGCCGTGCCACTGTTACAGCAAAAAAACAACGCTCCGCCAAATAGGCGGAGCGTTTTTCTTTTGTATGCTTTTTACGCTTACATGCTAAACTCAGGCTTATCTCTTTGGTTTTGTTTGGATAATTGACTATGGCGTCAGATTTACCTAAATCATTCAGCCGACCTTTCTTAAAAATCTTCCACTTCTTTGAGGCGATATTATTAGTCGCTATTACCTTGGCGACCTTATACGCCATGGCGGAGGAGTTCATCCATGTATTTGTCGCAAAACGTGTTTTACTGACCGACATCTTATTGATGTTTATTTACCTCGAAGTGTTAGCGATGGTGCGGCAGTTTGTGATGAATGGGAAAATTCCGGTTCGTTACCCTATCTATATCGCAATGATGGCGATTGCTCGTTACATCACACTTGGTATGAAAGAGTTGGATGCGGTGCCTGTTGTTTGGCTATCTCTTGCGGCTCTGATCCTTGCAGCTGCGACATTGTTAATTCGTGTCGGTCATCATTACTGGCCATACGTGGATAAGCGTACTGAAGAAAAAGACGAGTAACGCTTATTCTGTTTTTTCTTTCGACTTTGATTCGTGGTCGCGCTGGTTCTGCTCGGCCACTGTTTCATAGTATCGTCGTTGTCGCTCACCGAGATCTTCTCTGATCTGCTTAGTTTCCTGCTCATTACCGAGTAAGCCAATACAATAATCCATGTCCGCTTCTGTAAAGCGCTGCTCCTTTTCAGCTTTGTGGAAAAGGGAACGAATTGGGTGTGAGCACTGATTTCGTTCTCGAATATCTTTTAGATGTTTGCATGGTTTGTATGCTTCAAAAGCAAAATACATGGTTAAGTAGCCCGTCCATTTCAATTGATGGGACATTACCGAGCAATGCATTAGTTCTTCTGCCCGTTCTAAGTCGACTTCTGGTTCTAGCTCTGCTTTGCTAAGCGGAGATAAAAATAGAGTAAACAGTATGCTGCTACAAATCAGGGATTTACTGATCATATACCAAGCCTCTTTTTATACCTGCCTAACAAACCTTCCCCAAACAAAGACAGTGATACGTGTGACGTTTTATAGACGAGTATAGTTTTCGGCGAAGATTCGTGGTGCTTATTCCAGAAGAAAGTAAATAGATAAAGCAAAAGTGATATTGAAGGGCGGTTACCTTTGCCGGTGCCGTCCTTGTTTATTTTCGAGCCATGTGGAGCGGGGACATGTTGTGAATGAGTAGGTTCATTGTTACTAAGCATCAGAACTGTGAATGATAGTTCTTTTATTGGATGGGAGCTTATGAGTATGTGTTCTGTATGAACTAATTTATTTGTGACACGTGATTTATTCCCGGAGTTTCTATAAGGATACTTGTCACATTTATTATTTTGTCCAATTTACTTTGTTCATGCTTTGGCTAAAAATGAACTCATCGGTCAATCAGATATAACGAATGATGGCATTAGAAATGAGTCAAAGTATTAAAATTCAAAATAAGTCATGGTCAAGCTCTTTAGCTTGGTATACACATGACTTTGAGCTACAAATTCTACCTTCTTGCTTCCGCTTCTAATCAATACGATTATTTAACTCTACAGTATTAGTTAAATATTCGTCTCGTATACATCATATTAAAAATATCGACAGTAGTGTTCTGTATTATTCATTCAGTTCCTGGGTCGTATTTTATCTTAATTTAATTAGTTTTAATTTAACTGATTCATTATTCAGAGCGAATTATCACGCCCAAAATATATCGTGATATTAATTAATGTCGCCTGTTTAATAAAAATATTATTTATAGGTATTATTATGGAAAACTTTAAGCATCTTCCTGAACCATTCCGTATCCGTGTTGTTGAGCCAGTAAAAACAACGACTAGAGAATACCGTGAGCAAGCGATTTTAAAGGCGGGTATGAACCCATTCTTATTAGACAGTGAAGATGTATTTATCGACCTGTTAACGGATAGTGGTACTGGTTCTATTACGCAAAAAATGCAGGCCGCCATGCTGATGGGCGACGAAGCATACAGTGGCAGCCGCAGCTACTACGCACTTTCAAACGCAGTAAAAGACATCTTTGGTTATGAACTGACGATTCCAACTCACCAAGGTCGTGGTGCAGAACAGATTTATATCCCAATTCTTATTAAGAAGCGTGAACAAGAGAAAGGCTTGGACCGCTCTAAAATGGTTGCGTTGTCCAACTACTTCTTCGACACAACACAAGGCCACACTCAAGTGAACTGCTGTGTAGCGAAGAACGTGTATACAGATGAAGCCTTTGATACTTCAGTCAATGCGGACTTTAAAGGTAACTTCGACCTGAACAAACTGGAAATGGCGATTGAAGAAGCTGGCCCAGCAAACGTTCCTTACATCGTAAGTACCATCACTTGTAACTCAGCCGGTGGTCAGCCAGTCTCCATTGCGAACTTGAAAGCGGTTTATGAAATCGCTAAACGTTACGATATCCCGGTGATCATGGACTCGGCTCGTTACGCAGAAAACGCCTACTTTGTGCAACAGCGTGAGCCAGGTTACCAAGACTGGACGATTGAAGAAATCACCCGTGAAACATACAAGTATGCAGATGCTCTTGCTATGTCAGCGAAGAAAGACGCGATGGTACAAATGGGTGGTCTACTATGTTTCAAAGACGAATCCATGATGGATGTCTACACTGAATCTCGTACTCTTTGTGTTGTTCAGGAAGGTTTCCCAACTTATGGTGGTCTTGAAGGCGGTGCAATGGAGCGTCTGGCGGTTGGCCTTTATGATGGTATGCGTCAAGAGTGGCTGGAATACCGTATCGGTCAAGTTCAGTACTTAGTGGATGGTCTGGAAGCGATTGGTGTTGTTTGTCAGCAAGCTGGTGGCCATGCAGCATTCGTTGATGCAGGTAAATTGTTGCCTCATATTCCATCACACCAATTCCCTGCTCATGCACTTGCTTGTGAGCTGTACAAAGTCGCGGGTATCCGTGCGGTTGAAATCGGTTCTCTGTTACTAGGCCGTGATCCAGCAACGGGTAAACAGCATGAATGTCCGGCAGAATTACTACGCCTAACCATTCCTCGTGCAACTTATACTCAAACACACATGGACTTTGTTATTGAAGCATTCGAAAAAGTAAAAGCAAATGCGGAAAATGTAAAAGGTTTAGATTTCACTTACGAGCCAAAAGTACTACGTCACTTCACTGCTCGACTAAAAGAAATTTAATTTCTGGAGTTAACTACTAAATAATTAAGTAATAAATAATAAGTGCGTCTCTTTCCTCTGCTGAGGCGCGCTTATTCTCAATGCCTACCTCGTACTACATATAAACTATAAAACTACTAAATATTATTATAAAAAGTTGGCTGATTATTTATCCCTATTAAAAATATATTATAGAGACGTGGTCATGAAAAAAAGTCCATCTTTAGTCGGCGGATCTTGTATTATTGCAAGTGTCTGTGTGGGAGCGGGAATGCTTGGTTTGCCAAGTGCAGGCGCAGGTGCTTGGACCGCATGGTCGTTAATCGCAATTACCTTTACCATGATTATGATGACAGTATCTGGTTGGATGCTGTTAGAAGCTTTCAAACGTTATGATTTAAAAGTATCTTTTAATACGGTTACGAAAGATATGTTAGGAAGTAACGTTAACCGAATTAATAACTTAGCTGTTTATTTTGTTGGCGGTATCTTACTTTATGCCTATATCACTTCTTCAGGTTTAATCTTAGAAGGCGTATTAGGTATTAATAATAAATTAGCTTCTGTTTTATTTGTTGCTATCTTTTCTCTTTTCGTATGGCACTCCACTCGTGCGGTAGATAGAATCTCAGTTGTTCTTATTGCCTTTATGGGTCTCAGTTTTATCTTCGGTGTATCTGGTTTAGCCGCCAATATCGATATATCCATTCTGTTTGATCGCGTCAGCCAAGAAACGAGTTATGCACCTTATGCGATGGCGATGTTGCCGGTTGCTTTGACCTCATTTGGTTACCACCACTCTGTTGCAAGTATGCGCTCTTACTACGGTTGCGAGCAACGTGCGAAGAAAGCCATCTTAGGAGGCACGGTCATTGCGCTAACACTTTACTTCTTATGGATGATGAGTATCTACGGCAACCTGCCACGCAGCCAGTTTGGTCCGGTTATTGAGCAGGGAGGTAACGTAGAAGCATTACTTTCAGCATTAGGCTCTGCGATTGATTCTGACCGAGTAGCCAGTGCAATCAACACCTTCTCTATGGCTGCGATCCTTTCCTCTTTCATCGGTGTAGGGCTAGGTGTGTTCGATTTTCTGGCGGACTTATTCAAGTTTGAAGACACAAAACAAGGCCGTACAAAAACCTGGCTAGCAACGTTTTTACCACCACTGGTACTCTCTTTGCTCTTCCCATTTGGGTTCGTTATCGCGATTGGGTATGCCGGTGCGGCGGCTACGGTTTGGGCATGTTTGATTCCTGCACTGTTGGCACGTAAATCTCGCCGCTTAGAAGGCAGTCATGAAGGTTTTGTTGCACCCGGTGGCAATACGATGATTGGTGTATTGATTTTGTTTGGTGTGCTGACAGCCGTGTTCCATTTTATGTCAATGCTGAACCTACTCCCTGTATTTAGCATTTAATCGTCAATGTATGACAAATTTATTTAACTAATTTTGAGATGAAAAATGACAGATATTATTAACACTTCAAAAGCACCTTTAGCGATTGGTCCATATGTTCAAGGTGTGAATCTGGGTAGCATGGTCATTACCTCGGGTCAGCTTCCTATTAACCCAGAAACCAAACAGATACCGGAAGACGTCGCAGAGCAAGCGCTACAGTCACTAAACAATGCATTGGCCATCATAGAAAAAGCTGGGTTGGGCGCAAAAAACATCGTGAAAACAACGGTGTTTGTGAAAGATCTAAATGATTTCTCAGCCGTCAATAAAGTGTACGGGGATTTCTTTGAGCGTCACAACGCGCCATTCCCGGCACGTTCTTGTGTTGAGGTTGCCCGTTTACCAATGGATGCAAAAGTGGAAATCGAAGTTATCGCGACCAAGTAGCTTTGGCTGAATCCGCTTAACCCCCTCCACCTATTTAAAAATAGAAGCATGATAATTTCATACTGTGATTTTTTGTCATGCTTTTTTTATGCCCGTTTTTTAGAAAATGTTGGAACGTGAAATGAAATTAAATAATAAAAATATTCTGTTTATCTCGGGTTTAATTATCTCAAGCCAAGCACACGCACTAACGGTATATCAAGATGACGTAAACAAGGTTGAAGTATCCGGTGCGTTTTTAATGGATTATTGGCAACCTGCTCAATTCCTCGATCACTACTTTAATGCCAGCCGCAGTACGTTAGGTATCGCGATCGAGCGCCAGTTAGATAATGGCTGGTCAACCGATGTAAAATTTGAGTGGGACACGATTCTTAACCCGCCTTCGAATGAGTTTGAAAACCAAAATGGTGACAAATTTAGAAGTCGTCTGGGTTACATCACGGTTGCGAATGATGAGTTAGGTAGTGTACGAATCGGTAAGCAATATTCGGCTTATCATGACGTCGCTGGGTACATGGATAACCTGATTGTGTTTGATCCGGATGCAACGCCATTGTTCAGTGATGGTAAAGATGGCGGTTTTATGGCGACGGCTCGTGGTGACAACCTGGTTGTTTACCGCAAGAGCTTTGATGCGCTGAATGTCTCTGCTCAATATGGTTTTAACGGGGTAAACAATCGATATAACCAGGCGTTAAGTCGAGAGAACAACATTGCTTTGGCTGTTAGTTATGACTTTGACTTTGGCTTAAGCTTGGGTGCAACGCATATGCAAAACAAGGTCGAAGGAACTTCTTTTGCTGGGCTTAACGATGGAGACGCCCAAGAGCTAACCACGATTGCCGCTAAATATGGATACAAAGGATTTCAAATATCTGCAGCGTTTACCGACGGTAAAAAGGCGCATGAAACTGACTTATTGTACTATCGAGTGACCGAGAGTGGTAAAGAGAACTTATACGCTGACGCCAGCGCCTACGATATGTATGCGCACTACTATTTCGATATTGGCTTGCGTCCTTATGTTTACCTTTCCCAAGTTAATTTTGATGATAGCTCGGTAAACGTAGACGGAGAGCGTAACATTTACTCATTTGGTTTAAGTTACCATGCTACGCCACAATTGATCATCTCAGGGGAAATCAGAAAAACCGAAGAAGACAACTTAGGCGCAGGGAAGCAGGAAGACACTTTAAGTGGTATGACAATTCTGTATGCATTTTAATTTTATTTAGGACGGTACAGTGACAAACTAAAAAAGACGCCATATGAGGCGTCTTTTTTAGTTTTTAAATTCTGACGGGCAATACATCATGCCATAGAAATTAGACTTAACAGTCCAATAACTGCTGTTGTAGAAATACACATCAGTGCAGCAGAGATTGAAGGCGTTAACACTTTTCCTAATTCAAGATTATTTTTACCGTCTAATATTGATAAAAGTGCTGAGTTCATTTTTTCACCGTAGTTATTGGTACGTGTCTAAGGACGAGGCGCATTTTACTACTGGTGTGACAAGTGTCAAATATTTAATCAAAAAAAGTTTAAATATTATTCAATTTGTTGATTGAGCTGAGTTGGGTATTCTGTTCTGACACACGTCAAAACCCTTATAGGGAAGGGCTTTGACGGTGGGAAAATAATCTGTGATGGGAAGAGGCTACTCAATATTCTGGATCTGCTCACGCATCTGTTCGATAAGAACTTTGAGCTCGACGCCAGACGCCGTAATGTCTGTGCTGATTGATTTAGATGCCAGCGTATTCGATTCACGGTTAAACTCTTGCATCATGAAGTCGAGACGACGACCAACTGCGCCACCTTTTTTCAGGATGTTGGTGGTCTCTTTTACGTGAGAGTCGAGACGATCCAATTCTTCCGCGACGTCTGATTTCTGCGCCAATAGGATCAGTTCTTGCTCGACACGAGTTGGGTCCAACTCCACTTTTGCATCTTCAAATTTAGAGAACAGACGCTCACGTTGCCACTCTAAGATCTCTGGCATGCGCGCACGAACTTTTACCACTTCTTGTGTAATCGCTTCCAGGCGCTGCTCGATAAGCGCTTTCATATTGTCGCCTTCACGACCACGCGCATCGATGAACTCACCTAAAGCTTCATCAAAAGCACCGAGTAACACTTTGTTTACCTCATCCATGTCCTGCTCTGGCGTTTCCATTACGCCTGGCCATTGCATTACCTGGAATGGATTGATACGGCTCAGCTCGCCCGTCATGTGCATCACTTGCTCGGCCGCCTTAATGACTTGGTTCGCTAGTGACTCATTGATGCTAAGTTCGCCTTTTGCCGCAGGGTTCGCTTCAAAACGAAGGTTACACTCAACTTTACCGCGAGCAAGGCGCTTACGAAAACGCTCACGCAGTACTGGCTCTAGTGCACGAAACTGTTCTGGCATGCGGAAGTAAGTTTCCAGGTAGCGTTGGTTTACACTGCGGATTTCCCATACCGCTGAGCCCCAGTCGCCTTTCACCTCTTTGCGCGCATACGCTGTCATACTGTAAATCATCGAATTTTCCTGTCTTCAATTTTTTGAAAATTACCTAGAGAGTGTATCACGGAGTAACAATAGGTGCGCGGGATGTAACGCGATGTACTAGGGAAATGTGTATCGATTGCATGACTTGTGACCTAGGAATCCGGAATCGATTCCGCTATAATCTTCGCCCAACCAAATCGTCTTCTCCTCATATTTAAGGTAGATGCCCATGCGTCCAAACGATCGCAAGGCGGACCAAGTTCGCCCAATCAAAATTACTCGTAACTACACCGCTTATGCTGAAGGCTCAGTATTAGTGGAGTTCGGTAATACCAAAGTGTTGTGTAATGCGACCGTCGAAGAATCTGTGCCACGCTGGCTAAAAGGCCAGGGTAAAGGCTGGGTAACTGCGGAATACGGCATGTTGCCACGTGCAACACACTCTCGTACTCGTCGCGAAGCGGCAAGTGGTAAGCAGGGTGGCCGCACGATGGAAATCCAACGCCTGATCGCGCGTAGCCTGCGTGCTGTTGTCGACCTAAAAGCGATGGGTGAGTTCATGATCACCGTTGACTGTGACGTGATTCAAGCGGATGGCGGCACAAGAACTGCTTCTATCAGTGGCGCAAGCGTTGCGATGGCAGATGCGTTCCAGCACCTGATTGAGAGCGGAAAACTAAAAGCGAACCCAATGAAAGGCCACGTAGCGGCGGTTTCTGTTGGTTTGTTAGGTGATGAAGTACTTTGTGACTTAGAATATGTTGAAGATTCAGCCGCTGATACCGACATGAATGTTGTCATGACTGAAGAAGGCAAGATGATTGAGGTTCAAGGTACCGCAGAAGGTGAACCGTTCAGTCAAGAGCAGCTGATGGCACTACTGGAGTCGGCGAAAATCGGCATTAGCGAAATCGTCACGGCGCAGAAGGCGGCGTTAGAAAATTAATTTTTAAAAATAGCTTCCCCAGAAAGGAAGCTATTTTTTTACTTATTTTAGAACCTAGAACCTAGAACCTAGAACCTAGGTCCTTAATATTTATATCCACACACTGAAAATTGAGAGAAATCCATGAAAGCATACCAGCGTGAATTTATTGAGTTTGCACTTGAGAAAGAAGTTCTTAAGTTTGGTGAGTTTACTTTGAAATCAGGCCGTAAGAGCCCTTACTTCTTTAACGCTGGTCTTTTCAATACAGGTCGCGACCTTGCTCGTCTTGGTCGTTTCTACGCAGCTGCATTAGCAGACTCGGGTATCGAGTTCGACGTATTATTTGGCCCTGCGTACAAAGGCATTCCAATCGCAACGACAACGGCTGTTGCACTTGCTGATCACCACGATATCGACACGCCATATTGCTTTAACCGTAAAGAAGCGAAAGACCACGGTGAGGGCGGCAACCTGGTAGGTTCAGCTCTGGAAGGCCGTATTATGCTGGTTGACGACGTGATTACTGCAGGTACCGCAATCCGTGAATCGATGGAAATCATCAAGGCGAATGGTGCTGATTTGGCTGGCGTGTTGGTGGCTATCGACCGTCAAGAAAAAGGCAAGGGTGAGCTGTCTGCGATTCAGGAAGTTGAGCGCGACTTCGGCTGTGCGGTTATCTCTATCGTGAGTTTGGGTGACCTAGTGACTTACCTTGAAGAAAAAGGTAACGCAGCAGAGCACCTAGATGCTGTAAAAGCATACCGCGCGGAATACGGGATTTAATGAAAAGAAGGACCTAGGTTGATAGGATCCTAGGTCCTAGAAGTGCTTGCGGTAAGTTTGGTTAGAAGCGTAAGCATAGTTACTCGTGGCTTTGGAATACTGATTACAGAGTACAGAAGTGTTTGACATCGAATTGGGTGGCAAAAAATAATCCGTAATCCCGAACAACAAGCACAAACGTCAAATAAAGTACCGAACGTTCAACAAGTGAACCTAGAACCTAGGATCCTAGCCCCTAGGATCTTGGGTTATCTATAACGAACCCCTTTCGGCACGCTTTCATCCTGCATGGTTTTGTAGCGTTTATGCAGCCACATCCATTGTTCAGGAGCACGTAAGATGACTTCTTCCACGTACTTGTTCATGTAGGCAGCCGCAGCAACTTCGTCTTTTTGCGGGTAATCGGCTTCAATGCATTTATCTGCAATGATTTCGTACTTGCCCTGATCATTGCGGAAACCAGAACCCGGAACAATGGCACACTTCGACGTATAAGCCAGAATGCTCGTACCTGTCGTCGTACAGGCATCTTCTACCGCGAAGAATGGCACATACACCGATTTGTTGCGTCCGTAATCGTGGTCAGGTAGGTAGAACAGACGTTCACCACTACGCAGGACGCGAATCATCTTTTTCACGTCTTTACGGTCAATCAATTTGTTGCCGTTATGGGTGCGGCCCCAGTACTGGATAAAGTTATAAGCTGGATTATCGTGTGGACGAAATGCTCCGTAACCTGCAAGTCCCATCACGGCAAAAGCACGTGCGGTGATTTCCAGGTTCAATGCATGCACACAGCAGAGTAGGACGCCTTTTCCTTCTTGCGCCTTTTCTTTCAGAGCACCAACATCTTTTTCCACTAGAAGCGTTTTGAAGCGCCAAGTTGGCCAGAACCAGGTGATGCCGGTTTCGATCAGTGCCATGCCGGTGTTTTTGAAGTTTTCGGTAACGATACGATCGATGTCTTCTTGAGACTTGTCCGGAAAAGCCAACTCAAGGTTACGCTTTGCGACGTGTACTCGTTTTTTACCATAACGCATGCCGAGCTTACCCACGGATTGGCCCAACGACAGAAGCAAGCGATAAGGAAGAATATTAACGATGATCGCCAGCAGACCAAACCCTATCCACACGCCCCAGTTACTTGGGTGAAGAAGGGAAAGAGAAAATTCTGGCTGCATGTGCTTGTCTTTACTCATAATCTTTACTTAATTTGTGCGCTGAGCAATGCCCAATATTCATCAAAGTTGGCAGTAGGTTGATATTTGAAGTCACTACGAACAAAGCGGTTTAGACTGCCTTCTACCTGACCTAGGATCTGTGCCGCAAGAATGCGTTCTTCTACAGGGAAAGATTTCCCTTCACGAAGTTTACGTTCACGTAGGATCTGACGCAGTTGCGTTTCAATTCGCTCGAATAGCTGATTGATGCGCTCACGCAGGCGTTCATTCTCAAACATTAGAGCATGACCTGACAGAATGCGTGTCAGACCCGGGTTACGCTCCGAAAAGACCAGAATCAGGTGCATAACCATACGGATGCGCTCTAAGGTATCTTTTTCGTCGTCAAGAATACGGTTAATACGAGTCATCAATGCTTCTTCAATGAATTCGATCAAACCTTCGAACATGCGCGCTTTACTTGGGAAATGGCGGTAGAGCGCCGCTTCTGAAACGCCAACTTGTTTCGCCAGTTTTGCCGTAGTAATACGTGAAGCGCCTTCTGTAGATTCAAGCATCTCTGCTAACGCTTGCAAGATCTCTTCACGACGATTGGATTTTTTACTGCCGGCCATTAGTTATTTCCTTTCAAAATACAAAGTTGAGCGGAGGGGATTATAAGACGCTAAGTCGGATCAAACTAGACTACTGAGGGTGTATTGGGAGTTACAACACCCTCAATTGTCATGTTTGTACTAAATTTTCGCCAGTTTCCTATCAAAAAATGAGCACTCGTTACATTAATGCGTGCATTTTTTCGAGGATTTTAAAACTCAGTGCCTCTTTAGATTCTAAAGCGAGAACGAGTTCGCCTTCTGGCCAGAAAAGCGTTATCGCGTTGTCATTGCTGTTGAAGCCTTGCCCTTCAACCGATACGTCATTCGCACATATCATATTAAGGTTTTTCTTCACTAACTTACCGCGAGCATAAGTTTCGACATCGTTAGTTTCAGCGGCGAAGCCGACGGTAAATGGGCGTTTGTCTGTCATTGCTGCAACCGACGCAACAATATCAGGATTTTTGACCATTTTGATGACCATCTGGTCGTTGTCTTCGGTCTTTTTCAATTTTTGAGACGCGATGTCTTCAGGTCGGTAATCGGCCACTGCAGCGCAGCTGATAAATGCATCATGGCTGGTGGCATGCGCCATTACAGCATCAAACATGTTTTGAGCGCTTGATACGTTAATGCGCTCAACGCCAGCAGGTGTACTTAAACTTACAGGGCCACTTACCAGAGTCACCTTAGCCCCTAGTTGCGCTGCTGCATTCGCCAGTGCAAAGCCCATTTTGCCAGAGCTGTGGTTGCTGATGTAACGCACGGGATCGATGGCTTCTTGGGTTGGACCCGCTGTGATTAATACAGATTTGCCTTCAAGCACTTTAGGTTGAAAAAACTGTTCACACAGGTGAACCAGCTGCATTGGCTCTAACATACGGCCTGGACCCACATCACCACATGCTTGTTCACCAGCACCTGGCCCCCAAATGTGCATGCCACGACGAGTCAAGGTTGCGATGTTCTCTTGTGTTGCCACATTACTATACATCTGTTGGTTCATTGCCGGAGATACCGCAACTGGTGAATCAGTGGCTAACACTAGAGTTGTCACTAAGTCGTTCCCCATCCCTGCCGACAGTCGAGCAATCAAATCTGCCGTTGCTGGAGCCAGAAGGACTAAGTCGGCCCACTTTGCCAACTCTATGTGCCCCATCGACGCTTCTGCAGCGGGATCGAATAAGCTGTCAGAAACTGGATGGCCCGAAACCGCTTGCATGGTGAGAGGAGTAATAAACTCCTTGGCAGATTCGGTCATTACGACGCGCACTTGTGCGCCCCTCTCTATTAAGCGACGGGTTAGCTCCGCACATTTATACGCGGCAATACCGCCACTGATGCCGAGTAGAATTTTCTTTCCTGCTAGTGTTTGCATGTGAGATCTCCAATTTTCTGGCGACGAGTTTAGCACAACTCAAAGTCTTACCGCCTGCGTATATTTAGTTTGCTGACTTTGCTATGGCACTATTATGTCGTCGTAATTCGAAGTGTCATACCCCAATAATCCAACGAAAAATTCTAGACTTGATTGGTAATTTTAAACTCTGATGAACGAGTAAATTACATAGAAAACTCGATCGAAACTAAAAAAGCGAAAGTCACCCTCGACTTTCGCTTTTTGTTTTGTGGAATAGGGGCTCTTACCTATAAAGAGACAGCCGATGATTCTCAAATCTTTACCAAATGAGTCTATGCCACGGGAAAAGCTCCTCCAGAGAGGACCACAAGCGTTAACCGATGCTGAATTACTCGCTATATTTCTGCGTACAGGCACGCAAGGCATGAATGTGATTGAGTTGGCGGATTTCCTCATTCAGGATTTTGGGTCGCTCAGGCAGCTGTTCTCGGCGTCTGAGAAAGAATTTTGCCAACATAAAGGCCTAGGGCAAGCTAAATATGTTCAACTACAAGCCGTGCTTGAGATGACTCAGCGTTATTTAGCGGAAACGTTAAAGCGTGGTGATGCTTTGACCAGCCCGGAACAGACAAAGTTGTACCTCTCCTCCATTTTAAGAGATCGACAAAGAGAGGCCTTTTACATTCTTTTTCTCGATAATCAGCACCGCGTGATAAAAGATGAAATCTTATTCGAAGGAACGTTGGATGCGGCGTCGGTTTATCCGCGAGAAGTGGTGAAGCGAGCCTTGCATCATAACGCGGCAGGCTTGATTCTTGCTCACAATCATCCGTCTGGTGTGGCGGAGCCGAGCCAGTCTGACAGAAGAATTACTCGCCGTTTAATCGACGCTTTAGCACTGGTAGATATTCGCATTTTGGACCATTTCGTCATCGGCGATGGAGAAAGTGTCTCTTTTGCTGAAAGAGGATGGATATAACTGTGCGTTTTTTAGGTTGTTAGTTGCAAAAAATCTGCTATCATCCACGCCACTAAATTTTAAACTGAATTCAGCTTGGACTGCTAGAAAAAACCTGCTGTCTAAAAAAAGATCACGAAAACCTGTAAAAAGGATCTGTTCGGGTCTTGAGCAATGCATGTCAAGTTAGTATAATGCGCGACCTTTGATAGCCTTGTATGGATTTTCCATAGCGGTTCTTAACCTCTAAACTTCTTTTTGAGAGATAGAGAGGTTCGGCCACCAAGGTTGATATCGAGCTGAAACGATTTTGGAGAAGACATTCATGTCACGAGTATGCCAAGTAACTGGTAAGCGTCCAGTAACGGGTAACAACCGTTCACACGCACGAAATGCTACTAAGCGTCGTTTTCTGCCGAACCTACAAACTCATCGTTTCTGGGTAGAGAGCGAAAAACGTTTTGTTAAACTACGTCTATCTGCTAAAGGTATGCGCATCATCGACAAGAAAGGTATTGATACTGTTCTTGCAGACATGCGTGCACGTGGCGAAAACGTTTAAGAGGAAATAAGCAATGGCAAAGAAAGGCGTTCGTGAGAAAATCCGTCTAGTATCTTCTGCAGGTACAGGCCACTTCTACACAACTGATAAGAACAAGCGTAACATGCCAGGCAAATTTGAGATCAAGAAATTTGATCCAGTTGTACGCCAGCACGTTATGTACAAAGAAGCAAAAATCAAATAATTGGTTTCTGACTCTTTTACGAATTGAAAAACCCAGCTTTCGAGTTGGGTTTTTTATTGGTTAAAAGAAAGGTTCCTAGGTATTAGGTTCTAGGCGTGTATGTGGTTAGTTCAGTGCTAAACGCAAGCTCCGGTGTTTGTTGCTTTGGAATACTGATTACAGAGTACAGAAACGTTTGACACTGCGATTAGATGGTTGAAAAATAATCCGTAATCCGTAATCCGTAATCCGTAATCCGTAATCCGTAATCCGTAATCCGTAATCCGTAATCCGTAATCCG